>JAHJCW010000326.1 GCA_018812885.1 bacterium
ATGGAATTTATTTACGAAGATGAAAATTTATTGATTACCGATGCTTTGAACCAAATGAAACAAGTCGAGAATGTAACAATATATGGTGAGACTAATTGCTCGCTTTGCCCTAGGGCAGCATCTATATCATTTAATATTCGTGGATTGGATCACGGTTTAGTTGCGGCAATTCTTAATGACTATCATAATATCGCTGTCCGTAATGAGTGCTTTTGTGCACATCCTTACGTAAAGGAAATGGTAATTGAGGAATTAATGGGCTCAAAGGTTTCTGATGACTATGATTTTGAGGCAGAATTCAAGATTAAAGCAGGAATGGTGAGAGCATCATTTGGTATTTATAGCACTAAAGATGATGTAACGGCATTAGTCTTAGCTCTAAAAGATATCGTCGCTAAATGCGATGAATATTCTAATCTATACGCTCTTGATGAAACAGGAATATATCGTCATAAAACTTTTAAACCAAATAAAGCGGATTTATTTAACGTTGAATCGTTTATTGACGATTATTTACAAAAGCTATAATCAATAAAATTATGGATTTTGCTAAACGTATATTAGAGATCCAACGAATTATCAATAATCATAATTATCGCTATTATGTATTGAATAATCCGATTATTACGGACAACCAATATGATAAACTTCTGCGTGAATTAGAAGCATTAGAGGCTAAACACCCGGAGATGGTCACACCAGATTCCCCAACACAACGTGTTGGGGCAGCACCATTAACAGAATTCGGTGCGATTCAACACGCTATTCCAATGCAATCGTTATCAAATGCTATGAATGACAAAGAACTCATAGCATTTGATACTCACGTAAAAAAGTTATTAAACACAGATTCAGAAATAAATTATGTTGCTGAACCAAAATTAGATGGCTTAGGTGTTGAATTGGTCTATCAGGATGGAATTTTTCAACATGGATCTACGCGCGGTGATGGTGTTACCGGGGAAGATATAACACAAAATCTAAAGACTATTAAAGCAATTCCATTAAAACTAAGATATGGAAACAATTTTATTCCATCTATCCTTGAGATTCGCGGCGAAGTATTTATAACAAAAGATGGTTTTAATGAGTTGAATTCAATTCGTGAAGCCAGTCGAGAAAATTTATTTGCCAATCCTCGCAATGCAGCTGCCGGCAGTTTGCGTCAACTCGATTCAAACATTACTGCCGAAAGACCACTTTCCATATTTTGTTATCAACCGGGAACAATTGAGGGCGTTGAATTTGCAACACATATGGAATTCCTCGAAGCATTAAAAAAGTGGGGGATTCCTGTTAATCCGTACATTAGGAATATTTTCGGTGCTGATGAGATACTGAAATATCATCATGATATGGAATCAAAGCGTAATGACTTACCCTACGAAATTGACGGTACCGTTTATAAAGTCAATTCTTTTTCACTACAAGAAACTTTAGGTATACGAAGTCGCTCACCCCGTTGGGCAATTGCCGGAAAATTTAAAGCACAGCAAGTAACCACTGTGATTAAAGATATTGATGTACAAGTTGGTCGAACCGGAGCAATTACTCCTGTGGCTAGATTAGAGCCGGTACAAGTCGGAGGAGTAACAGTAACTAATGCAACATTACACAACCAAGATGAAATTGACCGGAAAGATGTTCGCATAGGCGATACCGTACTTGTGGAAAGAGCGGGCGATGTTATCCCTAAAATCGTTAAAGTGATAATTGAAAAACGTCCACAAAATACTGAGAAATATCAAATACAAAATACTTGTCCCATATGCCAACATCCCGTATATAGAGCAAAAGATGAAGCAGTAATGCGCTGTCAGAATCTATCATGTCCTGCTCAAATAAAGGGGAGAATAGAACACTTTGTCTCAAGAAATGCTATAGATATTGATGGATTTGGTGAGAAACTCGTTGAGCAGTTAGTTAATAAAAATATTTTATCTTCGGTAGATAAGATATTTACTTTAAAATATGAGGATTTAGCAAATCTTGAAAGAATGGCAGATAGATCAGCAAAAAATATTTTATCAGCAATAGAAAATTCAAAGAATACGACATTTGCACGATTTGTATACGGACTTGGAATTCGAAATGTAGGAGAACATATCACCAAAATCTTGGACAGACATTTCAATTCTGATATTAATGCTTTTATGAATAGTAATCGTGATGACCTCGATAAAATCTTTGAAATTGGTCCAATTGTTTCGGAAGGAATTGTCCAATTCTGGGAAGATAGTGATAATAAAAATGTGGTATTATCAAGCATTAATAATGGTGTTAATATCGCCAAGCCGGATTTATAGACGAAGGTGCAAATTTTTGAAGGAAAAACTTTTGTTTTAACCGGTAGTTTAGAAACTCTTACTCGCTCCCAAGCAAAAGAGCTTATCGAAAAACTTGGCGGGCGAGCGAGCGGTTCGGTTAGCTCAAAAACTGATTATCTTGTTGCGGGACTCGGAGCAGGCAGTAAATTAAAAACAGCTCAGCAATTGGGTGTAAATATTTTATCTGAAGAAGAATTTGTAGATATGATTAATCAAATTAATAATAAATAATTTAATGAGGCGGTTATGAATAAACATGAAATGACGAGTATGAAAGATATCACCGATGATGTAGTATTACTAGTTCTCACC
>JAHJCW010000327.1 GCA_018812885.1 bacterium
TCACAGCAACTACGTTGCCGATAAACATAGCACCGGTGGTGTTGGGGATAAAGTTTCAATTATCCTCGGACCTTTAATGGCAGCCGCTGGAATCTCAATTCCGATGTTAAGCGGCAGGAGTCTTGGTCATACCGGTGGAACTCTTGATAAACTTGAAACAATCCCCGGATTTAAAGTTGATATAAATCTTGATGACTTTCGCAAACAAGTTGATGCAATTGGAATAGCAATGATTGGACAAACAGAAGAGATATGTCCGGCTGATCGAAAGATGTATGCCCTACGCGATGTTACCGGTACTATTGAATCTATACCGCTAATTAGTGGTTCAATCATGAGTAAAAAAATAGCAGAAGGAATCCGTGGATTAGTATTGGACGTTAAAACGGGTAATGGCGCATTTATGAAAAATATCGATAATGCACATAAATTGGGTGAATCACTTTCTAAGATAGGAAAATCATTCAATATTAATACCGATGTCGTTTATACTAGCATGAACCAGCCACTTGGAAAAACTGCCGGACTATGGTGCGAGATACAGGAATCCATTGATGGATTAAAAGGAAACGGTCCCGATGATACCATGCAAGTTACTTTTGAGCTTGGTGCTAAATTATTAATACAAGCAGGATTATCTAAAACTAAACCTGAAGCTTTCTCTATACAAAATAAATTAATCTCAAATGGGAAAGCATTAGATAAATTTTTGGAAATGGTCGAATATCAAGGTGGAAATCATCAGGATATCGACAATTACAAACAACTACATCAACCAAGTTACAATAATGAATTGAAAGCAGAAAAATCAGGTTATATTCAAAGTATGGACACTTATAAAATTGGTTTAGCAACGGTAGAATTGGGTTGCGGTAGGAAAAAAACTACTGATATGGTTGACTCTACTGCGGGTATCAAATTTTATAAGAAAATTGGAGATAAGATGAACAAAGGAGATACAATACTTCGCTACTTTAATTCAGATAGTAATAAATTAATTCCTGCTGAGACTTTACTTAAAGATTGTTTTCAGATTGGTGAAAACAAGGTTGATCACGAACTAATTTTGGATTAGCGGTTTAAACTTTAATTCACAACGAAGTAATCGAATTAAACGAAGATATGAAAAGAAGAACGGACAAAATTTTATATAGAGATTTAAGTGATCTAATAATAAAAGTAGCGATAGAAGTTCAAAAAGAACTTGGTGCAGGTTTCTTAGAAAAAGTATATGAAAACTCAATGGGTATAAGATTTGGAGAAAGAAAGGTCATATATGAAAAACAAAAGAAAATCGAAGTATTTTATCACGGATATATTGTTGGTGAATTCTATGCGGATTTGATTGTAGATAGTAAAATTATTATTGAACTTAAAGCTGTCGAAAAATTGCATCCAAATTATTATGCTCAGCTACTTAACTATTTAAAAGCATCAAAATATGAAGTCGGATACGTGATCAATTTCGGAGAAAAACCCTTAAAATTTAAAAGATTAGTGATGCTGAATGATTGAAAAAACCATTATCAACGAATTAAACGAAAAATACAATAATATATAAAACGTTTTTTCTTAAAACAGTTTTTTTCGCTTCCTTCGTTTTCTTCGTTGTTAATTTTAAAACATACGATGTAAATCACATGTGTCTACCGGCTCGGTTCCCTTAATAAATATCTCTTTTTCTACAGGACACCCGGAAGTGGGTAGTTTTTTTGATTCTGAACAAATTTCCACTTCAATAACTCCCTCAGGACGTATAAATTCTTCTACCGGTAATTTTAGAGTGTCATGGGCTGCTTTCATAAATTTTGCCCACACCGGTAATGCTGCCATATTGCCAAATTGTTTTTCGCCTAAACTTACTGTTGGCGGACCATCAATCCCGAACCAAGTTCCAGCTACAATTTGTGGAGTAAAACCAATAAACCAAGCATCGTGATAATCTTGTGATGTTCCTGTTTTCCCGGCAGCGGGCCTTTGAAAATCGTACGCCCAACGCGATCGGGCACCGGTACCGTTATTTACAACGGACTCCATCAAACTTGTAACAACATAGGCGGTATTCTCGTTTAATACTTCCTCTTGTTCAGGAAAATATGCCGCTATAATATTGCCATATCGATCCTCGATCTTAGTAATGCCGAATGGTTTAGAATAAACCCCGCTATTTGCAAAAGCCGCATAGGCTGCCACAATTTCTATTGGATATACTTCTGAAACACCCAGAGCAATTGCATCTACCGGAAGGATTGGAGTTGTGAATTTCATTCGTTCAGCAGTATTTTTTATTTGGTCCGCAGGTGCCAATTTTTGCTGAACCATTCTAATGGATATCAAATTTAGAGATTTTGTTATACCTTCACGTAGTGTAGTTAAACCGCCGGTTGATTCATCATCGTTTTTTGGCATCCATTTGATCCATTCTCCGTAACCATCCTGTCTATTTAAAACCACCCGTTGATTCAACAATTGTTCGGTTACAGGATAACCATTATCAATAGCAGTTGTATAGATAAACGGTTTAAATACTGATCCGGGTTGCCTTGGCGCTTGAACTGCACGATTGTACTGATCGTGGTAATCAGGTCTGCCACCAACCATTGATAGAATGGCTCCCGTTTTTGGATCTAAGGCAATAAACGCCGTCTGAACGAGTAATTTATTGCGCAATTTTTCATATAACCGTTTTTCGCCACGCATCATTATTTTCACTGAATCTATCGGGTATTGATTAAAATCAACTAGACTTGAAAATAATTCCCAATCATTAAATACCTGATCATTGTATCTTTGTTGATTTACTTTAATTTGCTCTCGAATTACTTCTTCGGCAATTGATTGCAGGCGAGAATCAAGCGTAGTATAAATCTTTAATCCATCACGATAAATATTTACACCTAATTTTTCATCATTCTTTTCTAAAAAACGACGCACATATTCAATGAAATAAGGGGCAAATCCACCATCAGCCGTTTCAGAAATATCTAATTCTGTCATCGCTTTGGCGGATTCCATTTCATCTTCAGTGATATAGCCTTGCTTAAACATTAGTTTTAAGACAACATCTCTTCTCGCAACTGCTCTATCCCAATGATTTAACGGAGAATAGGAAGCCGGGGATGGTAAAACACCTACTAACAAGGCACTTTCGCCAAGTGATAAATCACTGGCATTTTTCCCAAAGAATCTTTTGGCTGCCGCTTCAACTCCATAAGTACCATGACCAAAATGTACAGTATTCAAATACATACCCAAAATTTCATTTTTTGTATAGGTTCGTTCAATTTGGATAGCAGTTATTATCTCTTTTATTTTACGCCAGATTGAATTTTTAAAACCTATTGTTTCATATAGATTTCTTGCTAGTTGTTGGGTAATTGAACTAAAACCCTGCTCATAGCTTAACGATACTATATTTACAGCAACTGCTCTGAAAAAACTTTTAAAATCTAATCCCCAATGGTTTTCAAATCGTTTATCCTCAGAAGCAATGGTAGCATTTTTCATATAGGTTGGAATACTATCAACATTGACAAAAACGCGTTTTGTTTGAAATAATTGATCTATAAGAACACCATCTCTCGAGTATATTTGCGTAACGAGATCAGGATTAAAATTCTCTAATTGTTCAATAGAAGGCAATCCACGCGAAAGAATAAATATTAATATCAATCCGGCAATGAATCCAAATCCGACAATTTTCAAAGATAATCGGAAAAATCCTTTCCACTCTTCAGGATCTTGATTTCTTAGTATTTCACTGATACTTCTCATAAAATTTTTGGGATGTATTCACCTATATTAAGTGAAATAACATCCCGGTAATTTAGTTCCAAATTTATTGTTTAGGAATCTACTAAATTCCGATTATATAATAGATGGAATCCATTACAAATTTTTCTTTGCTATATAGAATTTATTACAATTAACCAAATATATTAACAGACTGCTTTACTAAAATATACTTCCTATTACAAGTAATTACTTAATTTTTGAAATGTAAAATATTGTTGTAATTCGAAAAATGAAAATGCAACATAAATAATATTTATTTGGTGGAATGTTTTGTAATTTATAATACGGCACGTATGTACATCTCGATGGTTCGCTAAGACAGACCTTTGAGCTGCAAAAGTCCCGTGAACTACCCGATTGGCAGACGATGCACGCAGAATTTACTGTGATATTAACAAGAGGTATGCCATGAAAAGTAAAAATTACATTTCATCGTACGTTATCATTATATTTTTGTTTTTCTTCTCGGTAACAC
This sequence comes from bacterium, assembly GCA_018812885.1. Taxonomy (GTDB): domain Bacteria; phylum Fidelibacterota; class Marinisomatia; order Marinisomatales; family JAHJCW01; genus JAHJCW01. The sequence continues at coordinate 4,271 of JAHJCW010000327.1, forward strand.
TCAGTCCAAACGCCTATCCACAGATTTTACCAACAATCTCTCAAAACACGCTGTTGGTGGTTGATATGACGGATCATTATTTTTCTGTCAACCAAAGTAGCGCAGACTCACTGAAAGAGAGTTTTGAGCGGCTGGGTTATACAGTGTTGATAACCGATCAAATACCCTCTTCCATCAGTACGGATGAGTATGCGGCAGTATTCTGTTGTGCTGGCATGTTCCCCGCCAATGGCATTCTTTCAAATGCAGATATTCAAGTACTTTTAAATTACCTATCCTTAGGGGGTAGATTATTCCTGGAGGGGGGGGATGTCTGGTACTACGATCCTATCATGTACGGAACCGGAAAGATTGAATCAGCCTTTGGTATCAAATCTTCCTTTGACGGCAACTATCTGGGAGATATCCGGCAGGTCTCTGGTGTTCCCGGTAACTTTATGGGAGGGATCTCTTTTGCCTATAACGGATTTGTTAATTTCACAGATTTTCTCTATCCGGACTGGGAAAACTGCCCTGACGCATTCAGCATCTGGGATAATGAAATCGATTACCAGAATGGTTTAGATCCGTTTCAATTTCCCGCTGGTGTGGCGTGCGACATCTCCGGAGGATACAAAACCATCGGCACCTGTTTTGAATTCTCCGGTATTCCCACAGCAGTAAAAGACACCGTACTTGATAGGTATCTGGATTTTTTCCAGTCTGGGAACGTAGGAAAATCGGGGTTTTCTTCCAGTAAAATGCTTCCCTTTTCACATGGAAAAATAAGTATCCCCTCGCTCTCTCCCCGGGAAAGAGCCCAAAACCACATCTATCCCAAACTGTTTAACGAATACACCGGAGATCTCGCCACGGAAGCGCGCATTGATTCGCTGGCCTACTGGGATTTTATAATTCTGAACACCTGGAATCTGATAGACAATCCGGAAGCTTTCGGTCCCGCAGGAACCATTCGTCATACAAATCCCAATTGTCTTCTCTTTCTCTACTTTTCAGCTGCAGATTACCTTGATTCTGGGTTCAAATTGGACTGTGGTTTCAAATCACTCTTTGAGGATTCGTGGTTTATTAAAGACGTAAACGGAGACCTCCTTAAGTTATTCCATCTGTCTGATGACAATTGGTCAAATGCATTGGATCTATCAACACAAGTTAACCAGACAATGCCCTACTACCTGAACAAGCACATACTTGGAACCGGCTTGGTGGACGGCATCTACTATGACTGGATAACTGAAGAAATTTCTTGGGTAAACCATGATGACCAGAATCCCAGCGCTCAGATCGACCTTGATCGGAACGGCATCGCCGACAGCGATCAGAGTATCGACCAGATATGGGTGCAAGGAACAAAGGCACTATTGACGAATAGTCAGACAATTTTTCCGGATTCATTTATCACAATCGGGAACGGCGGTTCCTATTACGATGGCACCTACAACGGCTATCTTCAGGGGAGAATGAATGAAGGTTTCTATGCTACTGTGGAAGCGGGATGGGACTGGCATGATGTTGTCAGGGGATACTATCTAATGCACAAAGAAGCGGCAGAACCTGTACTCTCCATGATGCAATTCAATGGAGAGCAGACCGACTACCAGCGCATGCGGTATGGACTCAGCTTATCTCTAATCCTGGGGGCTTACTACCAGTACACAAGCGAGGGCGACTACCAGGCAACCTGGTGGTATGACGAGTACGCTGTAAGTGGGGAGACTGGCCAGGCAGAATACGCTCTAGATTATAAAGGGTATCTGGGCTACCCCTTGAATCAGGCTCATAACGCCAAGGACTCGCAGGTTACGTTGGCAGCCCTTCTGGAATCGGACGATGCATCCTCTGAAACAATTCTATGGAGGAGAGATTTTACTTACGGTACTGTGTTTTGCAATCCCACTTCCCAGCCAGTCTCGCTGACATATGAAGAAGTGAAAGGTACACGGAACACAGATTGTATCTACCACATCGGAGGCAGTCAGGATGCCAGTGTAAACAGCGGTCAGAAAGTTGAATCAGGTATAACAGTTGGGGCTCAAGACGGTTTAATCCTATTAGTGGACTACTATGTGAAAACTGATATGCAGGATAATGACTACGCTGTTCAACCGAAGACATACGAACTGGAAAATGTATTTCCCAATCCTTTCAATACTACAGCCAAAGTCAGGTACAGCCTGCCGGAACAGACAGCGGTGCAGATTGTTGTCAGTAATCTGAAGGGAGAGCACGTCCACACTCTCTACCAGGGAGTGCAGCCTGCAGGAAAATATACGCTACAGTGGGATGCTTCCAAAGCTCCATCGGGATTGTACCTCATCCAGCTTCTAGCTGAGAAGCAGAGACTCTCAAAGAAGTTTCTACTTATGAAGTAAGAGGGTGTCGAGGCCCGTTATTGATCACCCGGGGCTGTGCCCCCTTCTATAAACAGAAAACAAGGTATTGTTTTACACTGCACCTCAAGAAAATTGTTCTGCAAAAAATATAAATAGAAATTTTTGGGATGTTTCCACATATTTAGTGAAATAACATCCCGATAATTTAGTTCCAATTATATTTATTTAGTATCCACTATATTGTTTGTGTAATTTTTACATCATATAATTTTTAACTGTAAAAATAAGTTATACCATTTTCTAATAAAATACATATAGGAGAATAGTATGGGAGAACAGGGATCAGGAGGAAATGTTTTAGCAGCATTAGCTAGCTTCTTTATACCGGGGTTGGGACAACTTTTGCAGGGGA
>JAHJCW010000328.1 GCA_018812885.1 bacterium
GAAAGATCGCTTCAAGGCAATTTGTCTGTTCGTCCTGGCTCTCTTTGTATTTCGCCATCGTCGGCAGTACGCGCCATGGCTGTTTATTCGAACCTTCTATCGCATCGTATCCGACCTCGGTGAATATTATCGATTTATCAAGCTTGCTGGCCTTGAGCCATGTCTCTATAATATCGGCATTCTTCTCCAAGCCCGCTATGAGCTCTTCTTTGGTAGGATTTGTATCGTCAAATCGAAGATTACATTTTCCACCATATTCTTCGGCAATACCAAAATTGAGTACAATCGACTTGGCGTGACCAATGTGCAAAAATCCATTTGGTTCCGGTGGAAATCGTGTATGAACGCGTCCTTGGTATTTTCCGGTTTTTAAATCCTCATTAATAATTTCTTTAATGAAGTTTGATTTTATTGTTTTATTCATCTTTATCGCTAATTAAGTCAGCAAAATTAACGTTTTTAGACGGAAATGGTAAAATATATTAATATTGAATTAGGGATACTTAAATAGATGCTGTCCCATGTTGTCATACCCGCGCAGGCGGGTATCTAGTATTATAAAATGGATTCCCGACTAAATCGGGAATGACAAATATGGAGAGAAATAACATTTTTGGCTTTTATATAAAACACAACTCAGAATTTCTCAAACAATCAATGTTTTTAAAACCTTGATTGTTTTAACACAAAGTGCTGGATCTAATTAAGTGGAATGAGATAAATATCTTCTCTATATCACATCAGAAAAAACAGTAGAGTCTGTTGATGTCAAAGATATCGAATCTAAATAAGCTTTCCAATAATTCATGGTTGTATTAAATGATTCCATATTTTCAAGATCGACTGGTTGAACGGGCGGTGACTTTACTTTTAATGGATCAACTGCTTGTCCATTTTTATAAAATCTAAAATCAAGATGTGGACCGGTTGACAGTCCGGAACTACCAACGTATCCAATGATCTGTCCTTGATTTACATGCGCTCCAACTCTAATTCCACTACCATATTTTGATAAATGCATATATATTGTACTGTAAGTGCCATTATGTTTTATTTGTACCATCCTTCCGGATTGTCCGTTATTTCCTGCCTTCACAACCACCCCATCGCCAACAGAATGTACCGGTGTCCCAACTGACGCCACATAATCAACTCCTAAGTGTGGCCGCCTAATCTTTAATATTGGATGTTTCCGATTATATGAAAAGCGTGAGGAAATTCGATTAAATCTTAATGGTGCTTTTAAAAAAGCACGACGCATACTACCACCTTTCTCATCGAAATAATCGCCAATACTATCTTGTTCAAAGTAAAATGCATAATAATCATTATTTATATGATTAAATGATGTTGCTATAATATTTCCAATTCCAATGTATTGAGTATCAGCATACATTTTTTCATAGATAATTTTATAGCTATCATTTTGATGGATGCCAAAAAAGTCTATTGTCCAAGCATATATTTCAGATAGTTCAATAGCAAGATTTGGGTCATCATTATTTTCCAACATTGTCATCCATAAAGAACCATCAATAACTCCCTTAGACTGAACAGTATCAACAGTAATTGGTTTTGTTTGATGATAAATTTCGAAAGTGTCAGTTAGACTGAAAACAACAAATTCGATCAGATTCCGTTCGTAAACTAAAAATTTTGGACTTCGCAGAGAGTCTTTGCTAAACAAAATAAAATAAGGATTCCCTGCCCTCATCTTCCTAACATCATAGACATCTCTAGATTTGAATGAGATTTGGTCAATTATCGAGGAATCGATTCCATGTTCAGATAAGATATTAGAAAGATTTTGTCCGTCCTTAATAAATTTCTTTTTAATTAAAAGTGTATCAGTTGACAGGCCATAAATATTTTTAAAATTATCGATAGTTTCATCATTGGAATTTGAACAGCCGAGTAAAATTAATGTTAATAAAATTGTTATATATTTCAATATGTTTTCTTAAGCTTTTAATTAATAGTTGATGGTACTATAAAATACGAGATTTGTTTCGATATAATTAAACTTCTCCTAACAATTCTCTTATGATGTAGCCCGTACGGGAATCGAACCCGTGTTACTACCTTGAGAGGGTGGCGTCCTAACCCCTAGACGAACGGGCCAATCTTCATGAACTTTGTTTCTTACGATTGATAAGCCAAATCATAAATCAATTTATTTTTCATCCTATCATAAATAGCTTGCCAATCGTAATCCCAATTTATTGAGAGGTAGATTGGTACGCCCGGAAGGAGTCGAACCCTCAACCTCCTGGTCCGTAGCCAGGCACTCTATCCAATTGAGCTACGGGCGCATATCGGTCGCAAAGTTAATACATTTAAAAATATCGCGGAATAAATAATAACTACAATTATTATTTTATTACCGTTCAAGAAATAAATTTTTAATTGTATCAAATAATTATTTTTTTTATAAGACAATATTATCCTTTTGTTTTGTAATAAATTTTGTTAATATCCATACAAGAATACTGTATTAACTACAGAATAGCTGTATTGTTAATTTAAATAATAACAACGAC
>JAHJCW010000329.1 GCA_018812885.1 bacterium
CAATTCACTAAATCTCGGATCGTTAGCGGTTTCTTCTTTATGATATCGAAGATTCTCAAGTAGATGAATCTCACCAGCACGCAATCCTAAAGATACATCTCTTGCATCTTCCGAGACACAATCATCAGAAAATTTAATGGGCAATTCGATTAATTCGGCCAATTTTTCACCTACGGGAATTAAGCTTAAGTCGGGTACAACTTGTCCTTTGGGTCGACCTAAATGTGACATTAATACCACCGATGCTCCGGATTCCAAACAATGATTAATTGTTGGCAGTGCCATTCGAATACGAAAATCGTCAGTTACCACACCATTGGATAGAGGAACATTAAAATCAACACGAATAAGAACTCTTTTATTTTTTAAATCAAAATTATTTATTGTTTTTAGCAATGTAAATTTTCCTTTTTAATATCCAAATTGGGGAGTACAACAGGAAACACCTGTTATTTTGCTAGCGCCACAATTTTTTAATACTACTGCACATGCTGATAATGTTGCACCGGTGGTAATAACATCATCTACAATAGCAATGGAAAGTGAATCAATTGTATTTGTTGAAGTAAATGCATTTTCCATATTTTTTTTACGTTCAGTAGCTGACAAATCAGTTTGAGTACTAGTATATTTTATTCTTTTTAGCAAATTATATTGATATGGAACATTCCATGCTTTTGCTAGTCCTTTACAGATCCATTCAGATTGATTATAACCACGTTCTCTATTCTTTACCGAATTAAGAGGAATCGCTGTAAGTAAATCTATTTCCCCTAATTCATCAATTGGAATCTCTGCTGCCATCCTACGACCTAATTCTTCTCCCAGTCTTGGTTGATTATGATACTTAACATTATGAATTATATCATTTACTGCATCGATTGCGTACCAAGAAGAATAAACTTCATCAATTCCTTCTGGAAATCTTAATTTATCAATCCAATCTTCTAACCAGGTTGGTTCAAATCTAGAAAAACAACGTTTACAAATACAATTTTGACTTTCTTCCACATAATTATTGCAAATAACACAATTATTCGGATATACAATATCCTTAATTCCATTAAAAACTGATTGAAGCAAATACGCCATATTTATAGAATGTCCATTTCAATTAATGTTAAAGTTAACCGATAATAATTAATTTTTACAACTGTATAATCAACGATAATAACGTGTTCCATTAATAAAATTTATAATTATTTTCTAACTATGATAAAACGGTCAAATAGCCATTCAACACAACTTGAACTTCAAGATTTGATGCTATATCGAATCCATGAGATACTTCTTGTTGCAAGTCCCTATGATGCTTTTATCTTGGAGGAGGATGGAAGGCTTACCGAACAAATACTTAATGAATATTTAGCAATGAACTTTTATCAATCGCCTCGCCTGTGGCGGGTTGAAACTGGTGAATCGGCGTTAAACTTAATGACCAAACGCGATTTCGATGTCGTTATTGTTATGTTACGTTTAGCAGATATGGATTCAATTCAATTATGTTCGAAGATTAAGGAATTATATCCCAAAAGGCCAATCATATTGTTAATATTCGATGAATCTGAAATTGATGATATACCGTCTGATACACTCCATGAAAATATTGATAATGTGTTTATATGGACAGGCAATCCTAATGTATTTCCGGCAATGATGAAATATTTAGAAGATAATAAAAACGCTAAACGTGATATTATTCTTGGTGGTGTGCGTACGATAATTTTTATCGAAGATAATCCGCGTTACTATTCTACGATCTTACCACTTTTATATAAAGAAATAATGTTCCATACTCAAAACCTTGTTGATAAGAGCTTAAATGCTACTAACAGACTGATTCATTTACGCGGACGGACAAAAGTATTGTTGGCAAGCACTTTTGAAGAAGCAGAGAATTATTTTAATCTGTATAGAGATAATACACTCGGAATTATTTCGGATGTCCGATTTCCCAAAAATGGCAAAATTGATAAAACTGCCGGTATTCAGTTTACTAATTATGTTCGACAAAATGAACCCTACATACCTGTTGTTATACAATCTTCCAATATAGAAAGTACCAAGAAAGCTAAAGCAGTAAATGCGGATTTCCTTCACAAACACTCTCAATCATTGTTAAAAGATTTGCGGAAATTCATGTTAGGTAATTTTGGTTTTGGTGATTTTATTTTCCGAGATTTAAATGACAAAGAAATATCCAGAGCGAGTGATATTCAAGAACTTTATGATATTTTGCACACTCTTCCACAAGAATCATTGTTATTTCATTCCAGGTTTAATCATTTTTCAAACTGGTTAGCTAATCGCGGTGAATTCAATTTAGCTACTATTATACGACCTGTTTCTGTTGAAGATTTCAAAGATACTGAGGAGTTAAGAAGCTATCTTGTTAAATCGTTAGCAACTGTTTTGAATGTCCAACATGATAAAGACATCATTGATTTTTCAATAGATAAATTAAAACATAATATTCCATTTTTACGAATTGGGAAAGGTTCACTTGGTGGCAAAGCACGCGGTCTTTTGTTTATGAATCGCATAATTGCAGATTCTAACATTAATAATAAATTCACGAATGTTAATATTAGAATCCCAAAAGCAGTTGTAATCGGGACAAAAGAGTTTGATAAGTTCGTTAATAATAACGATTTAATAGATAATGCACTTTCGTGTAATACTAACACAGAAGTAACAAATCTATTTTTAACAAAATCATTATCTTCCGAATTAGTCAGAATACTTGATAATTTTCTAAAACACGTTAAATTTCCATTAGCCGTCAGATCTTCTAGTTTATTAGAGGATTCACAATTTCAACCATTAGCAGGATTATATTCTACTTTTATGCTGCCTAATTCTTCTAAGAATAGGAAACAGAGATTAGATCAATTATGCGAAGCTATCATTAGAATTTATGCTTCAACCTATTTTACTGATCCTAAGGCACTTTTGGAGAACTCGTCTTATCGCACAGAAGAAGAGAAAATGGGCATAATAATTATGGAAATGGTCGGTCAAAAATTTGATAATAGATACTATCCTACTATAAGCGGTGTCGCTCGGAATATCAATTTCTATCCGGTTTCTTATATGGAACGCGAAGAAGGGGTAGCCTCTATTGCACTCGGGTTGGGAAAGGGAGTAATGGCAGGAGAAAAATCTTTACGGTTTAGTCCTAAATTTCCAAACATACTACCTCAACATTTTTCAGTTAATGAAACCATCAAATCTTCACAAAATAAATTTTATGCATTGGACTTAAATCACAATCCGGATTTACTTATTAACGGTGAAAATGATAACCTAATAAAATGTGATTTGTCCACAGCAGAAAAGGATGATCAATTATTTTGGGCAGGAAGTGTAGTTTCAATAAATGATAATATAGTACGTGATTCGTTACATTATAGTGGTACGCGCGTTATAACTTTTGCCCAGATATTGAAATGGAATCAATTTCCGTTGCCAGAATTATTAATTGAATTGTTAGAAATCGGGAGAACTGCTTTAGGCAATCCGGTTGAAATTGAATTTTCCGTTAATTTAAATCGTAAAACTAGTAAAGCGGAATTCTGTTTGTTACAAATTAGACCAATGTTAATGAGCGGAAGCCACCGATTATATGAGCAAATAAATTATCATAAAGATGATCTCTTATGTAAGAGTACAGTAGCACTCGGAAACGGCTCTATTAACGATATTCACAATATAATTTATGTCGACATTAAAAAATTTAATATCGCCAAAACGAGGGTCATTTCAGAAGAAATAGAAATTTTTAATAAAAAACTTGGGAAGAATAATCCTTATCTATTAATTGGTCCCGGTCGTTGGGGTACTGCTGATGAATGGCTTGGAATACCGGTTGATTGGAATCAAATCTCAAATACAGCGGCAATCGTAGAAGTTGGATTGGAAAAACTACCAATTGATCCATCCTTTGGAACACACTTTTTTCAAAATATTGCCGGCATGCGAATTGGTTATTTTACAATTAGTCATAAAGGAAAACAGGATTGCATCAATCACAAGAATATTACGAATTTACCAATCCGTGAAAAAATGGAATACACCACTTGGATCAAGGTCAAAAAACCACTTGTTATAAATATAAATGGGAATACCGGCGAAGGTATCATTGCTAAATTTTCGAAAGAAATAATGGATGAAGATGACTCCACGGGGATATAATTCTTACTCATAATTATTGAGCTCATTATTATGCTGCAATCTTTAAATCCATTCAATCAAGAAATTATTCAGAGTTATAAAGAATATTCGCAAAATGAAATAGAAAATATTATCTTAAAATCTGATGCCGCTTTCAAAGAATGGAGACAAACGGAATTCGCTATCCGTTCAAAATTGCTGCGTAATACTGCTTCAACCCTGAAAAAGAATATTGAAGAATATTCAAATATTATTACGATGGAAATGGGGAAACCAATTCGTGAGAGTCGGGCAGAAATCGAAAAATGTGCATGGGTTTGCGAGTACTACGCTGAAAATAGTGAAAAATTCCTTTCGCCGCAGGAAGTTAAAACTGATGCATCAAAAAGCTATGTTGCTTTTCAACCATTAGGAGTGATACTTGCCGTAATGCCCTGGAATTTTCCGTTCTGGCAAGTTTTTCGATTTGCAGCTCCCACTCTAATGGCAGGAAATGTTGGAATTCTTAAACATTCTTCTAATGTATCAGGTTGTGCATTGGCAATTGAACAAATTTTCCGCGATGCCGGTTTTCCAAAAAATGCATTCCGAACTTTATTAATCAATAGCAAAAAAGTAGCTTCAATAATTGAAAATCCAACAGTTAAGGCAGTTACTTTAACAGGTAGTACGCCTGCCGGGAAAGCGGTAGCCTCAAAAGCGAGTGAAATGCTTAAGAAAACGGTATTGGAACTCGGTGGAAGCGATCCATATATTATTTTGGAAGATGCGGATTTACAAAAAGCTGTGAACTCTTGCAGTTTTAGCCGGTTACTAAACGCAGGGCAAAGCTGCATCGCTGCCAAGCGGTTTATTGTTGTTGAATCAGTTCTACAGGATTTTCTGTCTCTCTTGATTTATAATATGAAAAATATGGTAATGGGTGACCCATTGGATGAAAATACAAATATGGGACCTATGGCACGTATCGATTTACGCGATGAGCTGCACGAACAGGTAGTTAAAAGTATGGAATTGGGTGCACAATTATTATTAGGCGGACAAATACCGCCGGGCAAAGCAGCATTTTATCCACCGACAATTTTAACGGATGTAAAACCCGGCATGCCTGCGTTTGATGAAGAATTATTCGGTCCAGTAGCTGCCATCGTCCCTGCCAAGGACGAAGAGGAAGCAATTCAATTGGCAAATAATTCAGTTTTTGGTTTAGGTGCAGCCGTATTTACAAAAGATGTAAAACATGGAGAAATGATTGCGGCTGAAAAACTTGAAGCGGGTAGTTGTTTTGTGAACGATTTTGTAAAATCAGATCCGCGCTTACCATTTGGCGGTATTAAACAAAGCGGCTACGGCAGGGAATTATCGGATTTTGGAATCCGTGAGTTTGTAAATATTAAGACTGTTTATTTAAGAACGCGTTAAAAGATTTTTAACCACGAATTAAACGAAGGACACGAATGATAAGAACAGATGAAACGAAAAATATAAAAATTCTATTCGTTAATTTCGATTAATTCGTTGTTAAAATTATTTGTGTAATTAGTGAAATTCGTTGTTATTTTTTTCGTCTTTTTCGTTGTAAATAATAAACTAAAACTTATCTGTTTCAATCTTCAGCCATTTATAAATAACTTTAATTGTCTATTAATTAAATAATTGCATTATTGATATATGAAAGACTTTTACATAAATCTAAAAAAACTCCCTAACGATTATAAAACAAATAAAGATTTTCGCGATAAAATCCTTGAAACTAGTTTACAAAGATATATCGAAAAAGTAGAGTTGATGCCCTATCAAGCGGAATTGATAAAATTGCAGGAGCATATTGAAAAATATAAAAAAAAGATGATCATTCTGTTTGATGGTCGCGATGCATCCGGTAAGGGTGGTACCATTAGACGTATTTCAAGATACATGAACGAAAAACATTATCGTGTTGTGGCACTTGGGAAACCAACTCACAGTCAAAAAACTGAATTACACATCAAACGCTACATCGAACATTTTCCACACGCCGGTGAAATAGTGCTATTTGACCGCAGTTGGTACAACCGTGCTATGGTTGAGCCAATCTTTGGATTTTGTTCGCAATCTCAATATCATAAATTCTTAAAGCACGTTAATTCCTACGAAAAAACTTTCATCGAAGATGAAAAAACAATCTTGCTAAAATTATATTTTTCGGTTTCAAAAGAAGAACAAGCTCGCCGTTTTGAAAGACGAAAGAACGATCCTTTACGGCAATGGAAATTGAGTGAAGTAGATCTGCAGGCACTGGAATTATGGGACGAATTCACAAATAAAAAATATCAAATGCTTGTCAAAACCAGCACAGAATTTGCACCATGGTACATTATCCGTTCAGATGACAAACACCAAGCAAGGCGACAAACATTAAAGTTAATTTTAAACTCGGTGCGATATAGGAACCGCAATAAAAAGTTAAATTTCAAAATAGATCCAAAAACAGTAATTACTGCTGAAAAAGAAATTAAGATAATGAAGAAGGATCGTAAAAAATATGGAAAATTCATGCGGTGAAAATGGAGTAAAATAATATGGCTAAAAAACCACAAAAAATAAGTCCAAAAAATTTATCTGAGAGCACTGCCGGTAAAAATCTTGATCTGAAACCTAGCAAAGATCGCGTGGCGGTTTACGTTAAGAAAACGACTATCGAATATGAACTTGAACTACATAAACTGCAAATTGAGCTTTTAAAACTGCAAAACCATGTTAAAGATAATGGATTGCGAATTGTAATGCTTTTTGAAGGACGCGATGCTGCCGGGAAAGGCGGTACAATTAAGCGGATCATTGAGCATATGAATCCGCGCGGCGCGCGCATGGTGGCGCTTGAAAAACCAAGTGACCGTGAAACTACACAATGGTATTTCCAAAGATATTCTGAACATCTTCCGGCGGAAGGTGAAATTGTCTTTTTTGACCGCAGCTGGTATAACCGCGCGATGGTTGAGCCGGTAATGGGTTTTTGCACCGATGAACAGAATAAGCGATTTTTAAAGTATGCTCCGCTTTTTGAAAGAATGATGGTGAAAGAAGGAATAACACTATTTAAATTTTATTTTTCGGTTTCTAAGGACATTCAGAAACAGCGCTTTGATGACCGCGATGATGACCCGCTTAAACAATTTAAATTATCTCCAGTGGATGCATCTGCTCAAGAACTTTGGGACCAATAAACTATCCGCAAATTCCAAATGCTTACGGAAACTAACCGAACAATTGCACCATGGACAATTATCCGTTCCGACCATAAAAAATCTGCGCGGATCGCCTGTATGCGCTATATCCTTCAAAATTTAGAATATAAAGGAAAAATCGCTAATAAAGAATTGATCCCTGATCCAAAAATCGTTATCTCCGGAATTGATGAGATACGAATGATGGAAGAAAATCTGCTAAAACCGGGTAATATGCCAGGGTAGAATTTTATTATAGGAAAATAAATGAAAATCATAACATTATTGATAATCCCATTATTAATTATTAGTTGTATGGATAAACCTAAACCTGCTGAACCTATTACAGGTTTTGAATTGGATAAATATCTCGGAAAATGGTACGAAATCGCGCGACTTGATCATCGTTTTGAACGCGGATTACAAAATGTATCAGCTGACTACACGTTGAAAGATGATGGCAATGTAAAAGTTGTGAATAGCGGATTTTCTACAAAGAAGAATAAATGGAAAAGTGCAACCGGAAAAGCAAAATTCGCAAAAGATAGTAGCACAGGTTTTTTGAAAGTTTCATTCTTTGGACCATTTTACGGATCATACATTATATTTGAATTGGATAAAGAGAACTATCAATATGCTTTTATAGCTGGAGATAACACTTCTTATCTGTGGTTCCTATCAAGAACACCAACAGTTAGTGATGAACTGATGGATAGATTTATTAAACATGCTGGAGAACTTGGTTTCAATACAGATAATTTGATATTTGTTAAGCAAAATAAAAATTAAGCTAATAGAAGAAAATCTGCTTAACCCGGGTTCTATGCCGCGGCAATATTTATTAATTTGAGGCAAAAGGAGTTATGATGAATATCTCATTTCAACAAAACATATCCGAAGAATTATGGAATACAATTTCTAAGAATTATGAAGTAGAAGATTATTCAGGCGCAATCCAAGATGCTATATATATTCTATTAGAAACTATTAGAGAACGAACAGGGCTAGAACTTGATGGCAGCGCATTGATAGGAAAAGCATTCGGTGGTACAAATCCATTATTAAAAATTAATGCTTTTAGAACCGAATCTCAAAAAAATGA
>JAHJCW010000330.1 GCA_018812885.1 bacterium
ATTGCTGCAATATTATTAATAGTAACAGTTGTTTTTACAGATGCCATTGCAGCACAGATAATAAAACCGTGGATTGGCAGAATTCGGCCTTCTCATACAATGACAGACAATATAAATCTATTAGTGTCAAAAGGTGGGAAATATAGTTTTATCTCAAATCACGCTGCTAATACCATGTCAGCTGCTGTCATACTCGGTTATTTTTATAAAAAATGGAAAAGTATTACTATAGCTATCTCAATAATTGTTGGTTTCAGTCGTGTTTATGTGGGAGTGCATTATCCGTTGGATGTGCTTGGTGGATGGCTTTTTGGATATGCTATTGCTTGGGGAATCTTAAGTCTTTGGGTTATACTCAAAATTCGAGAAAGGAAAAGAGGACGTACCTGGATTAATTATACCTAAAAAGAAAATTATTAATTCGGCAATTCAGATTTGGGTGGTTTCATTCCGAATTTCGGTATGCCTTCTTGCTGATAGACTTTTATTTCTCCGTACTTCTTCTCAAACTTGCCAATATTGTCTTTTAGAGCCATCATAAATGATTTTACATGTGGCGGAGCCATAATTATTCTTGAATGTACCTTGGCTTTTGGTACTCCGGGCAAAATACGAGTAAAATCCATAACAAATTCGGCAGGTGAATGAGTTACTACAACAAAGTTAGAATATTCACCGGAACCTACTTTTTCATCTAACTCTATATTAATCTTTTGCATATTGGATGGTGTTTTTTTCTGTTCCATAGTTTTCTCTTATGTAATTCTACGTTTTGCCAAATTCACGTTGGTTAAATTCTTCCCAATCCTCTTCGATTCCTTTAAATTCTTCAATCACCTCAGGCAATTCGTCTGCAGTATTATTTTGAATATGTTCATGTTCATTTTCATAAAAACTTAAAAGATCCTTCTTTTTCTCAAATTTTGAAGGATCAACATCCTCTTCTTCATCCGGTTCCAGTCTTTCAATATCTTCGCTGTAAACGTCTTCATCAAAAAAATCAAGATTTTCAACAATCCCGTTAGTCATCAAATATTCTAAGAAGTCAAGAAACCTACGATCTTTTAAATCTGTCTTACATTCAACGCAAATCAAATTTTCTTTTAAGTCTTCTTCGTTCAGCGGTGATTCACAAACAGGGCAAATAATACCTTCAAGCATTAATAAAATCCTCTAAAATTGGGCGGTAATATAATTTGGTAAAATTTGGTGGTCAATACTTAGTTGCAGAAAATTATTGTTTTATTAATATTCTCGTTAGCAAATCTTTTTCCGCTTCTGAAAGCGATTTTTGTCGCCGGTTTTGCATCGCTTCAGCGGAATTGAAAAATTTAGTTTCATTCGTTTTCATTCGATTCCCGTTTAAGAACCAAGTAAATGGCTTTAATCGCCTGGGAGGAAATCCACTAGTTACGATGTTACATCCGGGACCAATATTAGTCCCGGTATTAAGTGTGGTTCCTATTGCAAAAGTGGTGTAATCGCCTACGAATAACCCAATAAACAATTCATCGGTTTTAATTACGTTGTCATTTACCGTTACATTAACTGTTGTGTAATTATTTTTTAAATTGCTATTGGTAGTACCAGCACCAAAATTCACCCACTGTCCAATATACGAGTTACCTAAAAATCCGTAATGAACTTTATTAGACCAACCCTGAATAATAGTAGAACTTATTTCACCTCCAATTTTACAGACAGGTCCAATAACGCTCCCCCTGATAAAAGACTGGGATTGAACAACCGTATCCTCGCCGATATACAAAGGACCCTGCAATAAAGAATACGATTGAATTTTCACATTATCAGCTATAATTACCGGACCATTGGAAGCATCTATCACTACCCCGGGATTGATTAATTCAGGTGATTTTATATAAATATCATTTTCATTGATTAAGTGAATGCCCTCTAAAGATTTATTATTCAAATTTGTGGATTGAAAATATTCTTTATCCGCTTCGAGTACTACATTTATCAAATTAACCGCATCCCAAAGGTATTTTATTACTTTTGATTTAATCGCGCTAATCGTTGGACAAGCTAAGATTTTATCCTTTACCGGTCCTCCCATTTTTAACCAATTATTACCAATATCTTTCCTTAAATATGCTGCTGTTAATACGCCATCATTATAATAAAATTGATAGCTCTTTTGGGATATTGTCTTAATATCGTTTTTTGTCCACAATACGTTACCAAGAATCCAAAGTCCTTCTTCAACTTGTGTTGGGTTTACAGTCAAGTCGGGGTATAATTCCTGCGTCACCATTTTTAGTTCATCTCTTACGATTAATTCAATTTTTGCCTCAGGAAATGATTTTTGAATTCGTTCCAGAAAGGTAAATGCGCCACATCGCAAATTAAATGCCGGTCTTGTTAATACAATCGGTTCAAGATTTAATACTTCATGATTTTCATATACATAAATTTTTCTCATAAGCCAAGCACCTCGAGTATATACTCATATCCCTGTTCTATATAATTTGCTCCGTTATTGCTATCAATTATGATATTATAAATATCTCTTCCAAACTCTGAACTAAAACCAATTCTTGGCACAGAACTAAACCAACTTACCAACTGATAGGATGTAGGATTAAATAGGGGATCTAAATTGATTACACCGTTGAATTGTCCATTAGTTAATTTTTTAATAGCTTCATCGGTCAATAATCCATATCTATTAATATCATTTTCGGAAATCGATTGGAATCGTTGTAATAATTGCGGATCTAAAATATCTTTTTGTTCTTCCCAACCAATAATTTTATTTACCGCACTAAATTGTCCTCGTGATGTTAACGATTTTAAAAAATGCTGAGCCAATGGTAAATGGCTATTTTCTCTTGGAAGAATTATCAATAATGATCTAATGCCATTTCCTAAAGTTGATATTTTTTGGAACTTGTTCTCGGGTTCTTTAAACCGAAATCTCTGCCACACCCAAAAAGCGATTTTTGTTTTCAAAGATATTTTCATTAGCTAATAAAACTTTGGCGAAATTATGAAACTGCGTAGCTTTTACCATAGGATATTATTGATGTTCCATAAAAAAGAGGATTGGCATGAAACACCCAAAACCCGGTGAATTTCCATTTACACGCGGAATCTATACCGACATGTACAAAAAACGCTTATGGACGATGCGGCAATATGCCGGATATACCTCGGCCGATGAATCAAATAAGCGCTATCGTTACTTATTAGATGAAGGTGTAACAGGTCTTTCGGTCGCATTTGATTTACCAACACAGATTGGATACGATTCCGACCATCCTATGGCAGAAGGAGAAGTTGGTAGAGTAGGTGTACCTATATCTTCAATCGCTGATATGGAACGGTTATTTAATAAAATTCCACTTGATAAAATTTCTACATCAATGACTATTAATTCTACTGCCATCATTTTATTGGCGATGTATATCGCGGTTGCGGAAAAACAAGGTATCTCAGCAGAAAAGTTACGAGGAACAATTCAAAATGATATATTAAAGGAATATGTCGCAAGAGGAACTTATATTTTTCCACCAAAACCGTCTATGAGACTCATTACCGATATTTTCGATTATTGTGAAAAACATTTACCAAAATGGAATACAATATCCATTTCCGGCTATCATATACGTGAAGCAGGCAGCACGGCAGTACAGGAGATCGCCTTTACATTGGCAAATGGTATTGCTTATGTGCAATCTGCTATTGAAACCGGATTAGACGCCAATACATTTGGAGAACGTTTATCATTTTTCTTCTGCACACACAATGGATTTCTTGAAGAAATTGCCAAATTCCGTGCAGCTCGCTTTTTATGGGCAAATATTATGAAAGAACGGTTTGGCGTTACCAATCCAAAAGCACAACTTTGCCGTTTTCACACACAAACAGGCGGTTCAACTTTAACAGCGCAACAAATTGATAATAATGTAGTGAGGACTACAATTCAAGCATTAGCTGCTGTTTGCGGTGGAACTCAATCTTTGCACACTAATAGTAGAGATGAAGCATTAACTTTACCGACTGATGAATCGGTCAAATTGGCTTTAAGAACACAACAAATCATTGCGCATGAATCAGGGATTACCAATTATCCCGATCCATTCGGTGGAAGTTATGTTGTTGAAGAATTGACTAATTCTTTAGTATCAGAAGCGCAACAAATTATTAAACAAATTGATGAAATGGGCGGATCTGTTTCAGCAATCGAAAACGGCTGGATTCAAAACGAAATCATAAAAAGCGCCTATGATTATCAAAAAGCAGTAGATAATAAAGAAATTATTGTAATCGGTGTAAACAAATTCATTGAGAAGGAATCGGTTAAACCGGAATTATTAAAAATTGATATAAAAGCAACAAAAAACCAAATTAAATTGCTTAAGCAATTTAAAAGTCAGAGAAACAGTGAACATGTTAAAACAAATTTAAAATTGCTTTCAGAAAAGGCAGGCACTACTCAAAACCTATTTCCTATAATTATTAATTGCGTAAAGAACAATTGCACACTTGGTGAAATCGCTGATATTTTGCGTGCAGAATTCGGCGAATATCACCAAAATTGATTGCTACATATTGACTAATTAGTTTTAACTTTGACAAATTTAATAATTATTAACAGATAAAGGACATTTATGAAAAAAATAACAATCCTACTTGCGCTCTTATTAATGGTATCTTGCGCAAAAAAAGCAGCGCCTATGGTTGAACCTAAACCTGATGATACTGCAATTACTGAAACAGCAACCCCGACCACTGATGAGGGTATTGTTGTAGAACCTTTTAATGTTGACCGTGGCGAAGGAACAATTGTACCCGGTATGGTAGAAGAACCATATATGATCAAGAGAAATGACTATTTATCAAAAATTGCAAAAAACGAATACGGCGATTGGCGTAAATGGCGTGAAATTTATGATCATAATCGCGTTGCAATTGGAGATAATCCAGATTTAATATTTCCGTATCGCTTTTTACAACTGTTAAAAGCTGCCACAGTTGCAAAAGATTGCCAAGTAGAATTTTATAATTACACAATTGAATCCGGTGATACTCCATGGAATATGGCTCGAAACGTTTATGGTGATGAATTATCATGGATAATTATCTACATGGATAACCAGGAATTGATTGACCGTAATGGTGGAATTATTTACCCCGGCATGGTTTTCCAATTACGAAAGAATTTGGATCCGTGTGAATAGTATATAGCGTAATAAACACAATACGTTTGTTGGGATATTATG
>JAHJCW010000331.1 GCA_018812885.1 bacterium
TCTGTTCGTTTTTGAATCTTTAATCCATCAGGCGGTATAGAAAATGAAGCAATTATTAAATTACGACAATTGGCAGGATTCCACTCGTCAATAGCAATGTCCAGTTCAGTTTGAAACATAGGAATCCAATTGGCTCCGCGATGCTCCCAATAAAATAAATCCTTGAGATAGATATTATATTTATCAATCATTTCAAATATGCCTGAATTGAGCCATTTTTGTATTTCATTTATTACAAACTTTTTGTCTTCAGCGAAAAATAATTTTGCAAGGTCAATTACATCCCCAGCACTATCGAAATGATTATATCCGGTATGCCGAATAATTCCACCAATATTACCGCTTACATTCAATTTACCCTGAAAATATTTAAAGAAATTATAATATAATACCTTCTTTTTTTCAGATTGTATCATGTACACGTTCTTTCTCAGATATTTATCAAAAATTTCGTCATATTCATTGCATACCATAACATTGAATTTTAATCCAATTGATGGAAGATACTTAGAAGGTATTCTAATGTCAGGACTGAATTTCGTAAGTTTATCAAATTTCTGGATAAAATATGATACATCTTTACTTACATTTTTGCTTGCTGCCAACAATGCTCTACTGTCAACACCTGCTGTAACAGGTTGCATCAAATCAAAGCGGTTATTAGCAGATTCATATAATCCTGTGAATAATTTAGATATTTTGTCAGTTGCCTTTTCCATGGATAATTTTGGAATTGGTTCATCAGGCCAATATCTTGTAACATATTGTTTATTAATTGATAACGAATGGTTTGGCATTAGATGTAATATATCAGGAAAAATTGTACTGTCACCTACCATACAATGTTCATCTTCTTTAAATTCCTTTGAGTTGATAAATTCTAATAAATTGGGATTATCACTTTTGGTAATATTTAATTGTGCTGCAATTGTATGAGGCTGTGAGGCGCACCAAACGCCAGTTTTATGAAAAGAATAAAAAATCTGTCTTGAGCCCGCAGCATCATGAAAAAATTGGATATCATCATGATCAATATAAATAATAATCCATCTGCCACTGTAATTATATGTATTTTGAATTACTGTCGAAAAATCATGTGATTTGCTTAATAAATCTTGAAGGATATCATTATCTATAAATTGTGGATTTTCAGGATCTAAGATGAATCCTAAAGAAATTATTTCAATATTATTGTTTTTGAAATGCACATGATCCAAATCAGGGTGAATAGTCAGATAGTATTTTTCATTAACTTGGACTTTTTTCCAATTTGGCAAGTTTTCAATATACTTTGGTGCAAAGAAAAATTGACGACGATATAGCAAATTATCGTCAAGGGGTGGAGTAGTTTCTTTATTCAATAATTTTACTTTGTGGATGTGTTTTTGTCGATAATCATATCAACTACAGCAAGCAGCCAAATATGATGGGTCATTTCGACTATATTATAAACTTTGGAATCAACCCAAAGATTTATATCACCAAGCTTTCGCAAGGGATTTTCAAGAGAAAAACCAGAGAAGGTTATAATCGGTAACCCTAATTCTTTTGATTTAATTGCGGCATTTATCACATTTTGTGACTGTCCGCTTGCACTGATTAAAACAACAATATCTTTAGGATCGTGGTATAATTCAATTGCTTTAGATATCCAATTTTCATAACCGTAATCGTTAGCTAGGGTCGTGATCAAATCATATTCGTTAAAAGTAACAGCACGAATTCCGGCATTTTTAGTGATATCAACTGCAACGTGGCTTGCCATCGCCGCACTGCCACCATTACCGGCAAGTATTATTTTGCCACCATTCTTTGAAGTCTCTTGGAATAATGATGTTACTCCTACAATATCATCAATACTAGCAGTATCATGAATTAGCGTATTATATGTTTTTAAATAATCGATTAAATATTTTTTTAATGAATTCATTAAAATTTTATTATTTCACTTTTTCAAATGCAGCACCGTCTTTCAGGAACATTTGTACGGTTTCTTTTGAATAAGGATGCACAATCATGCCATCGATAAATTTTGGTATAACTGTAACAATGTGTGCGCCGGCTTCTAACCACTCTATGATATTTACTACTTCTCTTGTGGAGCCAACAATTATCTTGGCGGGTAATTCAAAATCATCAAGAAGTTGACGTAATCTTGCGATTTCTTCTCTTGTATTGTAACCCATATTATTCACTCTGCCACCGAAAATCGATACATAAGTTGCACCTGCCAATGCAGCTAAAAAGCATTGTTGGGCACTCATCATCGCTGTTGCGTTGATTCTTATATTGTGTTTTTTTTCAAGTTCATGAATTACTTGCAGATTCTCTAATTCACCATTTGGTCCATGGATAGTTATCTTGACATTTATATTATCAGCCCATTTAGAGAATTCGAGAGCTTGTCTAATCATATCTTTCGGGTTATTATTTGTAACCTCAACTGAAAGGGGATAGGGATGAATCAAATTTGCGATTTTTATTGATTGTTTTTTTATACCTTCAAATCCGCCGGTAATCCCATCTTGAACCATTATCGTAGGATTTGTTGTAACTCCACGGATAATACCCATCGAATGATATTTTTTTATTACATCAATTTTACCGGTATCTAAAAATATAGCCATTATAATTCTCCTTTATTTTACACTTTCCCACTTCATTTCAAATTTTTGAAGTTTAGGATGTGATACAATTAAATGCCAAACTACTGCCTGAAATCCTTCGGTTTGGGGCGTAACAGTGACACTATTGAATGATGGTATAATTACGCACGCATCTGCGACTTGTGCAGTATATCCTCCGTCACGTCCAACTACTCCGCAGATTTTTACTCCAACTTCTTTAGCCAATTGCAATGATTTAACTATATTTAAACTGATATTTTTTTCGGCATTTCCGCCCCCAACTGAAAATACAAAAATCATATCATTTTTATTTAAGTTGCTTATTTTTAGCCAATTTACATAAGCAGTTTCCCAACCATCATCGTTCACGCGAGCTGTTAATTCCGATACATTATCAGTAGGAGTATATGCCTCAATCCCGCATATTTTTCTAAAATCATTTACCGCATGCGATGCGTGTCCTGCTCCGCCGCCAACCCCTAAGATGAATAATCTGCCACTATTATTTCTTAAATTGTTCAATAGCTCAATCATTTTATTAACAGCAGATTTGTCAATAGAATCAATTATTTTATGTGCTTCTTCTAAAAATTTATCTATATAATTCATTTATTATAATCTTTTTTATTTTGCACTACATCCAAACCAGCCAAGTTTACGATCTTTCCCATATTCTTCTACTGCTTCCCAATACTCCTCATCTTCAATGCTTAATGTCCCAGAATTTATAGTTAAAGGATTAGTTCGGTCACTTTTAATATTACCATTGACTGCAATTATTGTATAAACATAACCAACGTACGGTAACAGTTCGGAATCATGATAGCTATCAACGTTCCCAACCGGTATTGCCAGATATACCCAGTTTTTAGTTATGGGACTCACATAACTTTTAAAGACAATATATGAATTTGCATCCTTTACATAATCCCAACTCAGGATTATCATTGCGGAGTCGGATTCATAATACCCAGAAAAATTATTTGGTGCATTAAAATCAAGAGTACCAGCTGTAACAGCAATTGTTGGTGCACGATTACTACTTTCATTATTGTGTAATGCAATTATTGAATAAAAATATTCTTTAAGTGGTTGTATATCCGTATCATAGTATTCATTTACATTTCCTAAAGGAATATTTAAATAGTTCCAATTTGAAGTCTCAGGATTATAATAACTTTTAAAAATGGTATATAAAGATGCGCCACTGACTTTACCCCAACTCAGAACTATCATTGGGGGATATGGTTGATAGTGACCCAGGAAATTTGTTGGAGAAGGTAATGAGGATAGATATTCTCCAACAGTAATAGTTGTTGGTAATGATCTCGGACTCCAATGTTGCAAACCACCTACAAATTGATAATTATTATCCTGAACCATTATTTTGTATAAATATTCTTTACCTAATTCTACATCAGTATCAATATACTGAGTTTTATCCCATCCAGCACCCGGTATTGCTTGTAATTGCAATTCGCCATTTGTAATGTTTTGTCTATAAAGGGAAAATCTGTTTGGGATAGCAACATAGCTAAATTTGTTTAGATAGGCATCGAACATTTCTTGTGTCCAGTATTCATTCCATTGCAGAATAACTTGATTAGTATTTACGGTAGTGGCTGTGAAATTTTGAGGTGTTGGCAATATTACCTCTACCCATCTAGATTGGTTATTATACCAAATTGTGTCAGGTGGTTCATTCCATATAATTTGACAGTAAACTGATAAAGGTAAGCATATTAATATAAATATTATATTAGCTTTTTTCATGAATAGAGTCGGAAGTAATTAGTAAAATTAATTCTTTCAGATTATTAACTCTTTTAATATCTTTTATGGTTTGGTTATAATCCTTATCAAGTAAAATCATTGGAATACCCACACTCTTTGCTGCTTCAACATCTTTCCAAGTATCGCCAATCATATATGATTTGTTAAAATCTATATTATATTTTTTTTGAGCAGTAATAAATAATCCGGGAGCGGGTTTTCGGCAACCGGTATCATTTTCATCATCATGTATACAATAAAAGACATCATCTACACAAAGATTTTTGAATATCATATCAGTCATTTGGTCTAACTCTGATTGTTTAAGTTTGCCACGTGAAATATCCGGCTGATTTGATACTACGATAGTAAGAAACCCCATTTCTTTTATAATATCTACAGCTTCTTTTGCTTCATTAACAATATGAAAATCATCAAAATTTTGGGGAGAGTAAAATGATCCATCTCTTTGAACTAAGTGGTTTAATACCCCATCTCGATCAAAAAATACTGCCTTTAGTTTATGCTTAGTTACCAGCAAGCGTATAATCCATAAAATTTACAAGGACTTTTGTCCCTTCATAATCGAAGTTAAAGCGCATTTCTTTCAGTCCAATATCTTTCATTGCTTTACGCAGTTTGCTGTGGTTATCTTCACAATAAAACAAGAAAAATCCTCCACCACCTGCACCAGTGATTTTACCGCCTAATGCGCCATTCTTTTTGGCGGTCTCATATATTTCGTCAAAACGTGGATTACTAATACCTTTAGCGAGACATTTTTTATATTTCCAATGCTCATCAAACATATGTCCTAATTCAGTTATATTACCACTTTCGACTATATTTAATATCTTATAACCTGATTCTTTTATGTAATGAAGAGATTCTAATACTTGTTTTTCATTCGACTCGGTCGATTTGCTTTGACGAGCCAGTATTCCAACATTTTTGCGCTGAACACCGGTATAAAACGACAACAAATTCCGATTTAAGCCTTCAATTGTTGAATCATTGATATTAGCGCGTTTTACATTTACATTACCATCTTTAGCAATCTCTAAAACTGTAAATCCACCAAATGTTGCAAGGTATTGGTCTTGTTTACCCATCGGTTTATTTAATTGATACATTTCGATGTCACAAGCTTCTTCTGCCAATTCTTTTAATGGAATGTATTCGCGTTTCATTGTATGAAGAGCATTTAATAATCCAACTGTATAACTACTTGAGCTTCCTAAACCGCTGCCTGCGGGGATGTCTGCCATTGATACAACATCAATTGAATTTGTAATATTTAGTTTAGTAAGACATTCACGTGCAATGTCATGTTTAAGTTCTGAAAGTTTTTCTACGGTCTCGGAAATATTATATTTTAAACGGATTAGATGATCGGCAAAAGGTCTTTTCACGGTGATAAACATATATTTATCCAATGCGAAGCTGAAGATAAAGCCACCATATTTTTCATAGTACGATGGTAAATCAGTTCCGCCACCGCCTAATGTGATTCTAAAAGGAGTTCTTGTGATTATCATTTAAAATATTAA
>JAHJCW010000332.1 GCA_018812885.1 bacterium
TGATCAGCTGTTAGAGCATTAATCATATCCGGAAAATCATCCAAATAGCTATTCAGCCTGCCACGTTCAGCATTCGTTAATATTTGTCCGGCTAATCCGCGCGTGGTTGCTAATCCAACTTTGTAAGAACCGGTGATTGTTGATTTCTTTGCATCCAGCTCAGCTTGGGTAACTCCGTTTTCTAACCATTTTTCTAATTGTTCAATCGAAGCACTACGTCCTTTAGCTACCAATTGCGGTGCAAAGGTTCCCCAAATCGCCCAATACCCATCGTTTCCATTATCTACACCACCAACCCATGATTGAATACCATAAGTTAATCCTTGTTCATCTCTAACGGTTTGCATTAACCGTGCAGAAAAATTTCCACCTAAAATATAGGTGCCAAACATTAATGGATAGTAATCTTCGTGGTCGCGGTCTATACCTATCGGTAAACCGATGTAAATATCTGCGCTTGTTTTATCCTTAATAGTTACATATTCTGACACTGCGCTAATTTGATTCGCCGTCAAAGATGATTTTTTTTTCTTAAGTGAAGATGTCTTCCATCCGTCAAATACTTTTGAAACTTGTGCGCTAAACGACTCGCTATCAACATCACCAACCGCGACAATTGTCATATTCCCCAACCCATAATATGTCTTATGAAAATTCATTAAACTAACCGTTTGAGCATTATTTATCATTTTGATACGGTCGTCGATTTCATAACTATAATTGGGATGGCCTTCCGGGTAAAGCTTACGTAAAAAAGCCCCACCTGCCTGCTTGCCGGTATCGTCTTTATCTCTTTTTAAATTACCAACTAAACGAGTTTTAAGTGTTCTTAAATCCTCTTTATTAAAGGCCGGTTCCCGTAGTTGTTCAGCAAGCAAACTAAGAACTAAGGGAATATCCTCTTTTAAACATTTAGCATTAAACCTAACATTCTGTTGTCCGCTTGAAAAATTAATGCTTGCGCCAAACGTTTCAAGCTTATCTGCAATCTCAAATTTTGATTTATTGATTGTTCCTTTATCGAGCATCGCGGCAGTTAAGTCCGCTATCATCATATTAGCTTGTGGACTATATACATCGCCACCCAAAAAACTACCGGCTATTGTTACTACATCTTGAACTCCTGTTTTCATTGTCAACAAACGAATTCCCTTAATTGGAGTTTGTTCAATAATTCTATTGGCTATTTTTGTCTCCGATATCGCATTGCCATCTGCGTTTCCTTCCGGCATAGTAGTATAATTATATGGATGATGTGCATTTGGATTGCTTGGTTGTCCTCCACCACCACCTGACCCTGTCAATGGAATAAAATAACCTGTTGTACTTTTATCTTCAACTAAATACGTATCAACGATGCGCTTAACGTCTTCTTTGGTAACTTTATTAATGTTTTCAAAATAATTCGTATAATATGTCCAGTCACCCGTGGCAATTGCTTCATTCAAATTTGATGCAACTGAATAGGAACCATCGCGGCTATAGGCTTGCTCGGCACGTATTTGTCCCTTCGCTCTGGCAACTTCTTCGTTTGTAACGCCTTTATTTTTAAGTAATTCGTACTCATCTAATATGATTTTTTCTACAACTTCGTGTTTTGTGCCAGGAGTTAAAAATGCATATGTTATGAATAATCCGTTATCTCTGAATGGGAAATCCCACATGCTTATGCTTGTTGCCAAACCCTTATCCACAATCTTTTTATACAATCTTCCTGACTTCCCTCCCCCTAAGATTCTTGATAAAATTTGGATTGCGTAATTGTCTTTGTGTAGTCCTTCCGGTATTTTATGTGCAATTCCTACAATTCCCATTTGCCCTGAACGTTTTATTACAAAGCGCCGGGTTCCTTCCTGTTTTGGCTCTGTAGTATACATTTCCGGAATTGGCTGTAGAGATTTTGGTATGGCACCATAATTATCTAAAATCATTTGTAAGGCTTCTTCTTTCTTAAAATCACCGATAATTGTAACTGTTGCGTTATTGGGCCAATAATATGTTTCATAAAACTCGCGCAGACGTTCTGTTGAAACACCCTCGATATCCGAACGCCATCCAATTGTCGAATGATGATATGGGTGCGCTTGATAGGCCGTTGCCCAAATATTTTTATCTAACGTATCAAACGGATCGTTTTCTCCGTTCTCAAATTCGTTGCGTACCACTGTCATTTCAGTTTGACGTTCTTCGTCCTTAATAAGCAAGTTTCGCATACGGTCGGCTTCTATCGCTATTGCACGTCCCAAATGTTCACTTGGAAGAAGTTCAAAATAATTGGTTCGGTCATTCCAGGTTGTGGCGTTTATTTGCGCTCCAATATCTTGCAGGATAGCCCAAATCGAATTCCCGTTTTCTTTGTTAAAATTTTTCGATCCTTTAAACATCATATGCTCAAGCAAGTGGGTTGATCCTGTATGTCCGATTGCTTCATTCCTGGAACCCACATGATAGGTTACCATAAAAGTAACCACCGGCGCTGAGTGGTCTTCCATTAGCAAAACGCCCAAGTCATTAAGTGTACAACGATATTCATCAATACCGCCCGACGATTTAACAAACTCAAAGGCTGTTTCAATAGTTGGCGTTACTTTAGTTTCTTCTTTGACCATTACTTTAGTTACCTCTAATTCAGTTATTTTATTTTCTAAGTTTTCTGCGCAGGAGGACAAAATAAGCAACCCTGCCACAGTTAGTAAAAATATCTTTATTTTCACAATAAAACCTCATTTTATATTTTTTATAGTGTTTCAAAAATACATTAATACTAAGAATTTTAGTAGAAAGTTTTACCCGATGGACATTCTATAAAAATTTTTAAATATCTGTGGAATATTGTTTTCTGAAGATTTTAGTTTTAACTTACTATGAAAACCATATTTATCGCTTTTATGTTTTTACTAATTGGTTGTTCCTTCCAATCTGATGCAACCGATTTTACTCAGGAAGAAATAGATTACTTCATAGAAATCGCACTTGGTGCTGAATTTGGTAATGAAACACCGGTAATTAAAAAATGGACTAATGACATTCGTATCAAAATTAACGGTGACCCAACCGAAGCAGACCGGCAAACTATAAATAATATTGTAAACGATTTAAATGAGCTCATAACCGTAATAAAAATTAAGCTAGTTGAAAAAAACGAAAATCTTGTAATTGCATTTTCACCTGAGTCAGAATTTTCATCAATTGATCCTAATTATGTGCCTACCAATTATGGTTTCTTTTGGGCATTGTGGCATGACGATAATTTTGTTATTTATGATACAAGTATTCTTATATCATCCGCTAAAATTACCCAAAAAGAACGCTCGCATTTAATTCGCGAAGAACTAACACAAAGTCTTGGATTAATGAACGATTCTAATAAATATAAAAATAGTGTTTTTTATCAAGAATGGACAGATGTTACAGATTTCTCAGAAATCGATAAATCTATTATAAAACTGCTCTATCAAAAAAAGGTGAAACCGGGCATGTCCAAAGAGCAAGTTCTTAAGGTACTAAATTAATTCCTGATAAAAACTACATTAACCCGTTGGTGCGGTCTGTGATGTTTATTTTTATACCATCGAATTAAATCCTCCCGCTCGGCTCTTGTTAGCTGTCCTGTGTGATGAACCTTAACGGTAATTACTTTTCCATGCTGTATTGGTACAACCCGCACAATGCGATGTTTATAATTATTAACAAAAATTGTTTCACTTGGCGGTGCAGTTGTGCAACTTATCATTGAAAACATTATTAAAGCAATCACTGATATTGTATTATGATTTTTCATAACATTTCTCCCTTTTTTACTTAGACCCACAACTCTTTAATAAGTTAAATTTAACAATAAAATGGGTAAAAACATGAAAGATCAAGTTGTTTTAATTACCGGCGCTTCCGGTGGAATTGGTTCTGTAATTGCGGCTCAGTTCGCCGCTGTTGATGCCAAAGTAATTCTACATTATTGTAGTCAGCCGGAAAAAGCTGAAAATCTTTGCAAAGAACTTAAGGGCACAGGACACATAACAATTTGCGGTGATTTAACAAATCAAAAGGATATTGACAAAATTGTAGAAACAGCCCTTTCTGCCTTTGGCAGAATTGATGTATTGGTAAATAATGCTGGTGTGTATTTAGAACACCGCATAGACGCAATTATTTTCGATGATTGGCAAACTGCATGGAATAAAACAATAAACACCAATCTGCTCGGTCCAGCAAATCTTACATTTCGAGTTGCTAATGAAATGATAAAACAAGGTTGTGGTAAAATAATTAATATTTCATCGCGTGGTGCTTTCCGAGGTGAACCAACAGCTCCGGCCTATGGCGCAAGCAAGGCCGGATTGAATGCCATGGGGCAATCGCTTGCGGTAGCATTGGCGCCTCATAATATTTTTATCTATACAATTGCGCCGGGTTTTGTTGAAACTGCAATGGCGCGTCCACACTTAACAGAAGAAAGAAAAAGAGAAATATTAAGTCAAAGTCCGATTGGTCGCGTCGCTAAGCCGGAAGAGATTGCCAAAACTGCGGTATTCTTGGCATCCGAAGGAACTGATTTTCTTACCGGTTGTATTATTGACGTGAATGGTGCTTCGTACTTGCGGTCTTAGTGCCCTAACTAAGTTTTTAACCCATCGCAATGATTATTACATGAATCCCCGACTAAATCGGGAATAACAAATTTGTAGAGACGTAAGATCTTACGTCTCTACTCAAAACATCGCCATTTAATGTCATTCCTAACAAAGTGAAGAATCTATTTATAATATTTATAGTTCTTTCTCTGCGTACTTTGTGGCTCCGTGGTAAAATATTTATTTTTTATCTTCCATACTCTCTTTCATCGCCCGCCATGGTTGTAAAAATTAGCCGTACGTCCATTGCTTCTTTTTAATCACAATTATCTTCAAAATACTCGTAAAACTCATCACTTTCACCTTCCATTAATATTATCGTTATCATCATTGTGCCGCTAAATTCGTGATTTGTTATGTTAATGTCGGGAGGGTGCATCATTTCCATTACGCCAGACATTGTTCCTTCAGCCTCAATTACCATTGGATGGTTAGTTCCTGGATATCTTGCAGTAATAAATCCGGTTATTATGTTCAATTGACCCGAAATGGAATTGCCAACAGCTAATGTGTTGAAATTTAAATATTCGACTGTGATGCCGTATGGCGTACCACTGCCATCATATTTGACAATTTCTAAAACTGAATTTAATATTTTATGCGAATCCCAGAAGCCTATTTGTACGAACTGGTCCTTGGCTGTAAAGATAATTGTCCCGCCATTATTAAAGATATAGCCAATGCCTGAAGTATCACTGGTTTCGCATTCCATAATCGGTTCGCCGGCAATTTCTATTTTTGAAACATTACATATTCTGGCAGCGACGATGCCCGGAAGGTCTCCCTCAAACTCAGGTTCCGTTATATCAATTTTTCTTAATATTTCATCAGGTGCTGGCAAATCTATCAGCAACTGTTCAATAGGTTGTGGCAGAACCAGTCTGCGCCCACTAACAGATTGGGCAGTGGATGATGAATTGTCCAAGATATAGTTTTTTATATCTCCCGGATTTAGAGTGGGTTTAATAGATTTAAGTATTGCAGCAAGGGCTGTAACAGCCGGGGCACCAATTGAGTTGCCACTTACAATTTTCACTGCATTTGCTTTTGTAGGATCTACCACAGGACAATATTCAGCAGGTGCAGCAATATCAATTAGCGGTCCATAAGCAGACCAAGAAGCGGCTTGTGCCGGGTAGCAATATTTTGTGCACGCTACTGTGATAACATTTGGTAGCTGAATTCCGCAGGGGGCAGAATTGTTATTTGTAATTTCATAATGTTTATTGTCAGCTGCAACTACGAATAGTACGTCTGAATAATATTCAAAGACCTTTTTAAAAAATTTATTTTCGTCTTTATTGTCAACTTCGTTCCCATTTTTATCTCTTCCTGACCATCCAAAACTCATATTACAAATTTGTGGGTGTTCAAGAGCGAAAGTCTTATAGAGTAAGTTAATAGTTCCGGTAGCTGAGCGTCCATTCTCTGTTGTGTCTGTAGCTGCTGAAATTAATTCGAGTTTATCAGTAATTAAAGATGAAGCTATACCATTAACACCCCCATCTTTATTGTCGGCCATAATTGTTCCTGCTACCATCGTACCGTGGGCAAACGCGAACTTGCTTTCATCGGTTAAGCTTGTATGCTCAACCCATGTAGCATCATCAAATTCTTTTGTTATTTCTTCCGCAATCTTTGAATCAAGCACTAGAACCTTAACCTTGCTTAAGGTCATCTGCTCTCTGACCAATCCCATTAGTGGAACAGCTGAGTAATAATCCATATCTTCAAAAAACCGGTTTTTTTCCACATCAAGCTTATGATTATCATAATCTCTATTGCAATAATCCTTCGAGTGTTGCACATAAAAAGGTTTTCCTATTGCATTATAGGTTGCAAATTCAACTTCTGAATAATTATTTAGTGTTTCGATCATAGACATTAATTCGGTTCCGTTTGAAAACTGATATTCAGCTTGGTACATTCCTATTGCAGGAAATTGACCCCCTAGCTCTCCTCCGGTTTCTTCTATGATGGTTTTTATTTCATCACGGTTAACATTCCCAACATCAATGCTTATTAATATATTGTTACCGATTACGTCTAATTCCCCACCGGTACTTGTTACAATTGTTATAATACCACCATCAGAATCTTTAAAGAATACTTCGGTCGGATCAGTTTCATCTTCAATTATCGGATTTTTACTATCCTTTGTGCATCCCTTAAATGAAAAAAACATGGAAATTGCTAGAAATGAAATAATTAAAGACATAGGGTTGAATATGAATTTTTTAATAGACATGATTTATTAGCCTTTTAATTTTCCAAAAAGTAGTATTCAGACTTTATAGAAAACAATCAATATTATTTTTCCACGCTATCTCTCATTGCACGCCACGATGGCAAGAACTGACTGGTTTGTTCCATGTAGATTCTATACTCATCACCAAATTTATTAAGCATGTCTATTTCTTCGCGTTGAACTAGCCACGACCAAATTATTGTAATCGGAATAACCGAAATAATTATTCCCCACGAATAAAATACCATTGCCAAAATACCGGTAAAAGAGAAAATCCATGCACTATAAATCGGGTGTCGGATAAATTGAAAAGGACCTTTATTTGCGATAGAATTTCCACGGCCGTTTTTTAGTAATTGATAATTACTCCCAATCAATAAATATAACGCGTCAAACATAAAAATTGCCATAAGTGCAATTCGAAAGGTTGGGTGAATCATCATTTTGGGCATTTTTAAAACGATCTCAAAATAATACATAATAAACCAAATCAGGACTGTAATGACAATTCCCAAAGGGCCAATTCCAAAAATTCGTCTAATATGGTTTTTGCGACTCACTTTATTGTTTTAGGAATGTAAAGGTCGGTCACTGTACCGGAAAATACTTCGGCAGCATTTGCAAACGTTTCTGATAGGGTGGGATGGGGATGAATGGTCAAGCCAATGTCTTCTGCATCTGCTCCCATTTCAATGGCTAGCGCCCCTTCCGAAATAATATCTCCGGCGTGAGCCCCTACAATACTAACACCCAAAAGCTTACCGTTTTCTGGATTAAAAAGAAGTTTAGTTTTTCCAATGGATTGTCCAGTTGCAATTGCTTTGCCACTAGCACCCCAAGGAAATTCTGCTTTTTTGTAACTAATTTTTTTTGCCTGTGCTTCCGTTTCTGTTAAGCCCGTCCAGGCAATTTCAGGATTTGTGAATATCACTGCCGGAATGCTCTTGGCGTCGAATACCGCCGGTAAACCTGCGATGACCTCAGCTGCAATTTTGCCTTCGTATGTTGCTTTGTGGGCAAGCATCGGCTCTCCAGCTACATCACCAATTGCATAAATATTTAAAACATTTGTTTTCTGCTTTTCATCAACTTTAATAAACCCTTGTTCTGTAAGTTGAACACCAATTTTTTCTAATCCTAAGTTTTCGGTATTTGGTCTTCGCCCAACAGACACTAAAACTTTATCAAATTTTTGGTTAATTATCTTTCCATTATTATCAATTTTTACTGTCAGTGTTTTATCATTATTCGGCTTAACCTCAACAACTTTGGACTTGACCATAATTTGATGAAAATTATTCTTAAGTTTGTGCTGTAAAAGTCGGACAATGTCCTTATCAGCTCCGGGCAATAAGGAATCCAACATTTCAACGACTGTAACTTGTGACCCTAAAGAATTATAGACTGTCGCCATCTCAAGACCAATGTATCCGCCACCGATAACAAGCAGTGTTTTAGGAATAGATTCCAGCAGCAGCGCTTCTTTAGAGGTCATAACTGATGGGTGGTTGTTTGGAACACTCGGAATTAATGTTGATCGAGACCCGGTTGCAATTATTGCACTATCAAAAGATATTACTTCTGATTTATCTTTGCTAGTGATGGCTATTTCATTTTTCGATTTAAATTCTGCAACACCGGTAAAGACCTGAACTTCTCTTGACTTTGCCATTTGGGCAATTCCTTTGTTCAGTTTCTCCACCACTTCGTTCTTCCAGTTTCGCACTTTATCTAATTCAATTTTAGGTGAGTTGAACTTAATTCCCTTTCTTTCGAGTGCACGTGCTTCTTCAATAATTTGTGAAATGTACAATAATGCCTTTGATGGAATGCATCCCCTATTGAGACAGACACCTCCAAGCACATCGTCTTTTTCAATCAGTACAACGCGCTTATCTAAATCGGCGGCCCTAAAAGCGGCGGCATAACCGCCAGGTCCTGAGCCAATTACAGCTACATCAAAATGATTATTTTTTTCAATCATGGTAAATCCTAAATTGGGTTTTTATCCACGAAGTTAATGCAAATCAATATGAAAGGAAATAACTAATGAATTTGTTGTCTAATAGCAGACTATATTGGAATACTTAGACTTTGTTAGACATATTTTTTGTTGTGTTGATATTCTCTAAGTGTCTTAATGTAATTTGCCCGCATAAATGCCCCCGGGTCTTTCACGTTTTTCATACTCATGCTTCCGCGCATTTGTTCGAGACTATCATATTCATGATCTTCCAGCCACCGGGTGATATCTTGTGTTATTTTAGTAATATGTTTTGGACCATGTTTCAAAAGAGCTGAAGTCATAAATGTAACATCGGCTCCAGCCATTGTTAATTTCAAAACGTCTTCTGCTGTATGAACGCCACTTGTAGCTCCCAATGAAAGTTGTAATTGATTCTTTAGCACGGCAATCCATCTAAGTGGTAAGCGAATTTCATCTGAGTTGCTCAAAGAAATTGATGGCGTGACTTCAAGTTTGTCGAGATTTATGTCGGGTTGATAAAAACGATTAAAGAGCACAAGGGCGCCTGCACCAGCTTCTTGAATTCTTTGTGCAAATGAAGGTAGCGCACTAAAGGTATTACCTATTTTCATGGCTATTGGTATAGATGTTTTCTCTTTAACAGATTTTAAAATATCAATATAAATGTTTTTTACATCAGTTCCCGATTGCTTTGCATCTGTTGGTAAATAATAAATATTTAATTCCAAAGCATCTGCTCCCGCATTCTCAATAAGCTTGGCCTTCTCAATCCACCCACCTAATGATATTCCATTCAAACTTGCAATTATTGGAATATCAAGCTTTTCCTTTAAGCGTCGAATTTGTTCTAAATATTCGTCTGGTCCCGATGTAAAATCATGACTATCGGGAAAATATGAAAGGGCTTCTGAAAAACTATCGCTTCCATGTGATAGATAATGTTCGAGTTCGCCATCTTCATGATATATTTCCTCTTCAAACAATGAATACATTACCAGTGCCGGTGCACCAGCATCTTCCAATTGCATAGCAGTGTCTATGTCACGCGAAAGGGGTGAAGCCGATGGAACCAACGGGTTCTCTAGATTAAATCCCAAATATTTTGTTTTAAGGCTCATGATGTTTTTCCTTATACCTGATGTTATGTACTTGCTTTTGCCATTTCTTGATATTTATTCCACCTTTGTTTTACTATTTCTTCGGCTTCGTGCAATAGTTTCTTTGCACGCTCAGGCATACTTTTAGTAAGCATTTTATATCTCGTTTCTTGATAGAGGTAATCAGCAAGAGGAATAGACGGAGCCTTGGAATCAATTTGCAAGGGATTTTTATCATCCTCTCTTCTACGTGGATCATATCGGTATAGAATCCAGTGTCCACTATCAACTGCTGCTTTTTGCTGTTCAAGTCCATAGCGCATATTAATGCCGTGTGCTATACATGGACTATATGCAATAATTATTGATGTGCCTTTATAAGATTCTGCTTCTTGAAACGCTTTAGCAGTTTGCAAGTCGCTAGCGCCCATTGCTATTTGGGCAACAAAAACATTCCCATAATTCATGGCCATCATTCCTAAGTCTTTTTTGCCTGTCGATTTTCCAGCTGCGGCAAATTTTGCCACCGATCCGAGCGGTGTTGCTTTTGATGCTTGTCCTCCAGTGTTTGAATAAACTTCTGTATCTAAAACCAAGATATTGACATTTCTACCTGATGCCAAAACATGGTCAAGTCCGCCATAGCCAATATCATAAGCCCAGCCGTCGCCACCCATGACCCAAACGCTCTTTTTGACAAGATTATCTGATATGCTTAATAGTTGCTTTGCTTCCGATGAAGTGAAGCCCAACAATATCTTGTTGAGCTTCTCGATTCTCTCTCTCTGCTCAAAAATTCCTTTTTCCGTAGATTGGTCGGCATTTAATATTTCATTTACAAACTCCGAACCTATTTTTGTCTTGAGATCCATTAAAAGTTCTTTTGCATACTCGGTATGTTTATCTATTGTCAGACGGAAGCCCAACCCAAATTCAGCATTGTCTTCAAATAGTGAATTTGACCATGCAGGACCTCTGCCATCACCGTTTTTGGTCCATGGCGTCGTTGGTAAATTGCCACCATAGATAGAAGAACAACCTGTCGCATTTGCGATTATCATCCTATCGCCAAACATCTGCGATGCAAGCTTGACGTATGGAGTCTCTCCACACCCCGTACAGGCACCGGAAAATTCAAAAAGTGGTTGCAATAATTGCGAACCCTTAACGTTGTCGTGCTTAATTCTATCTCTTTTAACTTGAGGCAAAGATAAGAAGAAGTTCCAATTCTCTCTTTCGCTCTCCCTGAGCGGCAACTGCGGTTCCATATTTATGGCTTTCCGTTTAGTGTCAGTTTTATCCTTAACCGGACA
>JAHJCW010000333.1 GCA_018812885.1 bacterium
ATCTAGAAAAATTAGGCATCAAGCTTTGGGTAGTAATACTGATAAAGCTTTTTATTATTTTTATCATCCTAAAGATGTTTTTCTTTCAAGACTTTCTTGATAAGAAATTCGATAATGATAAAGATAAATACGATTACATAATTGAAGAATTGACCTAGGAGGTAAATATGGCTGAATTCAATTTGGCACTGGTAGATTGGTCAAGAGCACAATTTGCTTTAACTGCTCTTTACCATTGGATCTTTGTTCCATTAACACTTGGATTGTCATTCATTGTAGCGTTTATGCATACAATTTATTATAAAACCGGTGATGTTAAATGGAAAAATATGACAAAGTTCTGGATGAAACTGTTCGGAATTAATTTTGCGATTGGAGTGGCGACAGGAATAATTCTTGAATTTGAATTTGGTACAAATTGGTCAAATTATTCTTGGTTTGTTGGTGATATATTTGGAGCACCATTAGCTATTGAAGGAATTCTTGCATTCTTTCTTGAATCGACCTTTATTGCGGTAATGTTTTTTGGGTGGGAGAGAGTAAGTAAAAAATTCCATATGCTATCATCATGGTTAGTTGCAATTGGCTCCAATTTGTCGGCCTTATGGATACTAATTGCAAATGCTTGGATGCAGAATCCGGTAGGAATGAAATTCAATCCTAATACTGCAAGAAATGAAATGGTGAACTTTTTCGAAATAGCTTTGTCACCGACAGCTGTACATAAATTTCTACATACGGTTAGTCAAGCATATATCATTGGAGCATTATTTGTTATAGCAATCAGTGCTTGGTTTCTATTAAAAAAACGTCATATTGATTTTGCAAAGAAGAGCATATTGATTGCAACCATTTTTGGATTGTTATCATCTGTCTTCGTCGTATGGACAGGCGATGGCTCTGCTAATGATGTTGCTCAAACACAGCCAATGAAACTTGCTGCTATGGAGGGTCTATACAATGGAGAGACCAATGCTGATTTAGTAGCCATTGGTATCATAACTGGCAAAGATAGTAATAAAAAGGTTATTGGAATTAAGATTCCGGGGATGTTATCGTGGCTTTCGTTCAGAGATGTCAATGCCTTTGTAGCGGGTGTTAATGACATTGTTAATGGGAATCTGGAACAAGGTATCATTCCTACTGAAACCAGAATGGAGAAAGGTAGAATTGCAATTGATGCTTTAGCTGATTATACAGTAGCTAAACGTACAAACGATATGGAGCTTGCCGCGCAAAAGCTCTCTGAATTTGAAAGTAATTATGAACATTTTGGTTATGGTTATTTCAATAACAAAAAAGACATTGTTCCAAATGTTCCATTTACATTCTACTCCTTTCATATAATGGCTGGCTTGGGATTTTTATTTATAACGCTATTTATCTGGTTATTACTTGCAAGTTTGAAGAATAAACTGGAAAAAAACAAATTTTTATTGAAAATATCCGTTTGGTCAATTTTATTTGGATATATTGCTTCTATGCTTGGATGGGTGGTTGCAGAGGTTGGTCGCCAACCATGGACTATACAAGATATATTACCCGTGCAAATAGCAACGTCAAATTTGAGTGTCGGTTCTGTCCAAGCTACATTTTTCCTTTTCTTAGGACTGTTTACGATTTTATTAATTGCAGAAATAAAAATAATGTTGACCCAGATTAAAGCAGGTCCAGATGAAGGAGGAAAAAATGTTTAATAATTTTTCATATCTCACATTGCAACAATATTGGTGGATAATTATATCAGTATTAGCAGCGGTACTTGTGTTTCTAATGTTTGTGCAAGGCGGACAAACACTGATATGGCAATTAGCTAAAAACCAAAAAGATAGATCGATATTGATTAATTCTATTGGTCGAAAATGGGATCTAACCTTCACGACATTAGTAACATTTGGAGGTGCCTTTTTTGCCTCATTCCCGTTGTTCTATTCAACAAGCTTTGGTGGAGCATACTGGGTTTGGATGCTGATATTATTTAGCTTTATCATACAAGCTGTATCCTATGAATATCGCACAAAGGCGAATAATCTATTGGGAACTAAAACATATGATATTTTTCTACTAATTAATGGTGTATTTGCTACGATATTAATCGGAGTAGCTGTTGGTACATTTTTCACCGGATCGGAATTTTCCGTTGATAGAATGAATATAACCAACGTTTTGGATCCCGCAATATCGCGATGGGAAACACCTACGCACGGTTTAGAAGCAGCGTTTAATATTGTTAATCTCAGTCTGGGATTAGCTGTGTTAACACTTTCACGAGTGTTAGCGATGCTCTATTTTATCAATAACATTGATAATGATAAATTAGTAAGAAGAGCATCGAAACAGTTAAAATTATGCTCAGTCGCATTCTTGGTATTTTTCTTATTGTTTGTTGATTTAGTACTTACGAAAGATGGTTTTGCAGTCAATCCTCTAACAAAAGAAGTCTTTATGGAAAATTTCAAATATTTTCACAATCTAATTGAGATGCCTATAGTACTTATTTTATTCTTAATTGGAGTAGTTGGAGTATTGTACGGAATATTTATTGGAGCATTTAGGTCGTCAGGAAAAGGAATTTGGTTTGCCGGACTTGGAACCGTATTAACAGTATTTTCATTATTTATATTGGCAGGATTTAACAATACGGCATTTTACCCTTCGACATTTGATCTGCAAAGTTCATTAACTATCGAAAACGCTTCATCAAGCAAATATACACTTACTGCCATGAGCTTTGTTTCACTTTTAGTGCCGTTTGTGATAGCATACATTTGGTATACATGGAGAAAGTTAAGTGCCCGAAAAGTAAGTGAAGCAGATATAGCCAATGATCCAATGAAATATTAATATTGAGGATAATAAAATGAATTATTTAGAAGCAATATTATGGTTAGTAAGTTGGCCTGTATTAATATTTATTAGTTATCTATTAATAAAATACTTCTTAAAAAGAATGAAGTATATTAGTTGATTGGTGAATGGTAATTATTAAAATAAAAGCCCTTGATATATTATC
>JAHJCW010000334.1 GCA_018812885.1 bacterium
AGTAATAATAGTTACAGCTACGGCGTTTACATTACACCTCCTAATTCTGATCCCGTAGTTTTAACTGACCCCGCAACAAATCAACCGGCTATTATTAATTTGGATG
Organism: bacterium; assembly: GCA_018812885.1. Lineage (GTDB taxonomy): Bacteria > Fidelibacterota > Marinisomatia > Marinisomatales > JAHJCW01 > JAHJCW01. The sequence goes on from JAHJCW010000334.1 coordinate 107, forward strand.
ATTATAATGGCGTTACTATAACTTCTGAAACTTTAGGAGGAGGATTTGATTATAATTGGTGGGGTATACCTTCTGCCAGTGGTCAAATCATATTAAATGGTACAAGAATCATTGTTATTGAAGCTGAAACAGGATATGTTTATGAATTATAAAAAGAATCAATCCGGTTTTACACTAATTGATACTATAATTGGAATCGTTATAGTTAGTTTTGTTTTAACCGGTATACTGTTTGTGATAATTGATCTAAATGTTAAAAGTGTGAGAAATGAAACCATTGCAAAGGGTACTGCTTATGCCAATTCTGTAATGCATTATATTCGTGCGCATAAATTTGATGAGAACTATGCAGATTCAGGACAACCATGGACGTATCCACTTGGGCAAGATGGTGGTGATTTCGATGATATAGATGATTTTATTGGTGCAGATTGGTCAATAATCCCAGGTTACGTGAATGATGGTTATCAAGCAACTTCAAATGTTATATATGTTGAGGCCACCACTAGTTGGTTGACAAACTGTGGGTATGCAACAGATTATAAAAGAATTATTGTAACAGTAACACACGCTGATTTACTTAATCCGCTTGTGTTAACTTCCTTGATGACGCCGCATGGAAATTAAATTGAGTAATATGAGAAAAATTGTACAAAATAGAAACTTAAAAGGGTTTACTCTGATTGAGTTGATTGTAGCCATGGTTATAGTCGGAGTAATCGCTAGTTTATTAGTTGTGTTTTTAATGAACAGTATGAATGCATTTAATAGGGTTTCAACAAGAAAATCATTAATTCTCGATGCAAGTTCTAGTATTCAGAGATTTTCACGTGAAGTAAGCGCAACTTACAATATTGTTTTTGCCGGTAGTAAACTATTTCAATTCACTACTACAACTTTTGATACCCTTAATGTACTTGAATATGAAATAAATACCGACGGAACATTGACTAGGAGATTTAGCGGAGGTAATAAGGAATTGATTGCCCAAAACATTAATTATAGTAATAGTAATTTTACATATTATAATGTTAATGATGTTATTGGAATTCCAATTCGAAGAATTAGACTTACGTTATTATTTGAAAATAATAACCAATCATCACTTTTTACAGCGGATGTCTCGCCGGAAACATTTAGATATCAATAATTTAAAATTGTTTGTTTGATAGGAGTTGACTATGAAAATTGTAAAAAATGAAAAAGGATTTGTTGTTTCCGTAACTGCTATTATCATTGCTGTTATTCTTGGATTGTCTATATTATATATATCAAATTCAATTGCTATTAATGTTACCAGCTCTGCAAACAGTTATTCAACTTCCCAAGCTAAATGGTCGGCTGTATCTGGCATTGAGCATACAATACTTAGGCTTAATAGTGGAAGTTTAGACTATATAAATGGAACTTACCCTTTCTATAACGGAAATATCATTATTGATACAACAACAATTGATCCCGCTAATCAAGTTATGCAGATTACATCTACAGGTATGCATTCAAATAGTATCCGAATTTTATCAATTCGAATAGAACCGGTAGAATCTGATACAGCTATAGAAGAAGGTTTTGAGGATGATGAAGGATTTGATTATGATGATGGTCCCGGTAATCCGGGTCCACATGTATGGGGATTTACATGTTCGGGTGAAATACCAAATGGTCAATACCCTACTTATGTATTACAAGGCGCCGATAGCTGTTTCTTTTTTGGCACCAAGATAAAAAATAATAGTAGTCTGTCTTTTGCGCCGGTTGGTACTGATGATAATCAAACCTGGATTTTTAACATATCGTTAGCTGCGGGTATAGATGTACCGCAAGAATGGCTACAGCAGAAGTTTCTTCCCGCTGACTTTTTATCTATAAAGGCTAACGGTATTCCTATAGAATATTGGAACGGTGATCCGGGAAAATCGGCAATGCACCCTAGGATTGGAAACACTACCATGGATTTACCTACAAATTTTGAAAATTTCTCATTCAACTTAACGGATATTCTTGGCGAAGTTGACTCTGTATATTTTGTAATTGAAGCAATGACAAATCAATGGAATAAATATATTGGAATTGAAGGAATTAGTTTAATTGGTTTAGGTGGGTGGACGATTTTAGACGGAGCCTATTCAGAAATTTAAAAGGAATATAATATGCAATTATTTATTACAATTACAATTGTCCTAACGGCGGGACTTTTAGTCCTTGCCGGTATTTTATTATTATTTTCACCGGAAGTGTTAATTCGTGTTAATGATTATCTTATTGGATTATCTAAAAAGAAAGTAACCATGAATAAAGGTAAATTATTATCTATTGATGTATATATATTTACTAAGCGTATTCTTTTTGGATTAGCCCTCATACTATTAGGTATATATTTAATATATACCATTAGTTTGCTATTTTAACTAAAAACCGGATGTTCTATTATGGAACATATTGTATCATAATGGACAATATGCTCCAACTCATAACAATGCGCAATTCAATATAAACAATGACTTACGATTTTGGCATGGTAATTGTTACTAAATTATCACAAGATGTTTGAATTTAACGCCTCAAGAGTAATCATTCTCACCATGATAATTGATGCTTTGAAAGGCAGGTCAAAAAAAAGGAGACTATAAATGAAACAAACACTAAGAAACGAACAGGGTTTCACACTAATCGAATTGATCGTAGTTATTGCGATAATCGGTATCTTAGCTGCCGTCGCCGTACCGGCCTTTCTAAATGTAGTGGAAACTGCGCATGAAGCAAATATCGATGCTGTAGCCGGAGTTGTAAGCTCAGGAGTTGTTTTAGCAGCTTCGGACAGTTTAGCAACAAACGGCGTGTGGAGAACCCCGCTAGCTACTCAAGTTACTATTGCTAATATGGCACAAGAAGTAAGTTCTGATTGGTCAGATAATGGTGCCGGAGTGTGGACTTATGCTCCAACAGGTGGAACAGTTACATACGCTCGTGTAAGTAATGATGACTTTACAGTAACAAGCGCTTACTAATAAACAAGGTTATTTAAAAAGACCTGTCCAAATAATATGGGCAGGTCTTTTTTTAGACAATGATAAAAAACATTGAAAGGGGGATTTCAAATGTTTTGGAAGAAAGAAGATGGCATAGCAGTAGCTGAAATGATAACACTTTTTGCTCTAGTAAGTATAATGACTTTTTCTGCCCTACCTTTTTACAATAAGCTGATAACACAAACACACCGAATAAAAGTAGAAACGATGTATAATAAAATAAAGACATCAGTTATAATTTCTGCTGCTGACAGTGCGTCGGTTAGTGGTGTATATAAAGTTCCTTATGCAAATCAAATCTCGAGTAAAAACTTTGTTAATTTATCAGATCCAAACAGTTGGATGGATAACGGAACAGGTACCTGGACTTATCTACCCACAGGAGCTCAAATAATTTATAGTAGAATAAAACAGGATGATTATTCATTAATTATTCACTATCACGATTAAAATCCTTACCTACTAACAAAATTCTACATGCTATCTACGTTATGAAAAAGGACTTCATAAAAATGAAGTCCTTTTTCTTTTTGTATAACTGAAAATTTAAGCCGGTAATATAATCTTTGCGTTAAATTAACTGGCTAAATATAATATGGTTCATTAACAAATGAGCAACTTCAACTAAATTTTAACGATTAATGAAATTTATTAAAAATATATCTACAGGATTATTATTAATCATAGTTACAAATGTATTATTTGCTAATGCAATTGATACTAGTTGGGTTCATACTATGTTTAATAGTGAGTATGGAAATATTTCCCTAATTCCGGAGTTTGATGATGCTTACGGTGTCGCGTTCCGCGATATTAATAATGACGGACTACCTGATCTGTACGTGACCCGCTTCCGTGAATTAAACCGATTGTTGATAAATAGTGGTAAGGATGTGCCTTTTAGAGATCAAACAATCCGGACCGGTTTAGGGGGAAATTTGGCACCCCACAGATTACAAAATTTAGAATTGGGTGCTAGCATGATTGATTTTAATAATGACGGATTGCAAGATGTTTTGACTATTGGATGGGGAGTAACGTCCACACTTTATAAACAAAAAAAAGTGTTAGATTTTACAAATGTGACTGATGACGTTGGTTTAGAATACCCCATTAGCGGAAACGCAGGAATTTGGGCTGATATAGATATTGACGGTGATTTAGATTTATTTATTACTGATGAACATGGTAAGAATCATTTATATATTCAATCAAAACCGGAAGTATTTACTGAATTAGCAAATGAGTTTGGATTGGATGGTTCTCATATCAGTCAAGGAGCTGCTTTCGGCGATTTGAATGCCGACGGTTACCCCGATTTATATATTTGTAATTGGTTTGAGCCGGACATGTTATTTATAAATAATAGCGGTAATTATTTTGAGAGGGCTCCTGTATTTATTACTCATTTAACTGATTCGTTGAATTCCAATGGTGCCACCTTTGGCGATTTGGATAATGATGGTGATTTAGATATTTTAGTAACAGATCGTAATAATTCCAGTAAATTATATCGCAACGATTTTGATTCTACAAATGCGATTCTCCAATTTACCGATGTAACCGATAATTCATCACTAATCAATAATTATCCATCCTATTCAGGCAATATTGCTGATTTCAACAACGATGGTTTGCTTGATATATTTTTCACAAATATTGGACCGAATCTATTATTTTTAAATCAAGGTAATCTGAAATTTCAGTTAGCTTATGAGGAGCAGATTGAGGATTACGAATATCCTGATGCTAATTACAGTACTGGTGCAGCCGTAGCGGATTTAGAAAACGATGGAGATTTGGATTTATTTGTATCTAATAAAGATACTTATAGTAAACTATTTGTAAATCCTTTACAAAGTAGTAATTATATTAGATTTGAATTCGAAGGAATCTACAGTAACCGAGATGCAATAGGCACAAAGGTATGGTTATTTATGGAAGCTGATTCTATCGATAGTACACGATTAAAAGGATTTCGAGAAATAACAAGTAGCTCCGGTTATTTATCAGCTAGTGAATTAACGGCCCATTTCGGAGTTAAATCAAATAAAACTTATGCTCTCAGAGCGCTATTCCCTTCGGGAAGAGAAGTAAGATTAAATAATATAACTCCCAATCAGACAATTAAGATTGATGAAGTTACCGGAATATTAAAATTTACCAAACGTACTCAGCAAATTGCTGGCATAGTTGTTCGGCAGCCATCATTTTTAATTAATTTAGGATTAATACTTTTTTTAATTATTTTGATTGGTCTTTTTACAGCTATCGCTATTAAACGATACTTATGGAAGTCAAAGCAAACCGCAATATTTTTAGTGATAATTCTATCAATTTTATATATCTTTTGGTCAGGAATGCGCGATCGTCCAATCTCTGAAACGCTAGGAGTACAAATCCTAGTCATGTTGACAATATTTATTTTTACAACTGGATTTATGGAAAAGTTACGGCAAGCGAATAAGAAGCGGTTTGAATATCGCAGTGTTTTACATCGATTTTCGGAAGACCTCATTTTAATACGAGATAACTCAAAATTGTATAATCAGTTGGTTACGATGATTCAAAGTTCTTTAGACGCAAAATTTACTGGTGTTGTTGAGGTTAAAAACGGAAAAACCGGTATACAATATTTTTCAACACCGAATGATATTAAGTGGGATATGATCACGTTTTCTGATGGGCAGATTAGGACTCTTTTAGCAAATAATAGCATAACAGAAACAACAATAGCCAATGAATTTCAACAATTCCCTACGAATATAGATCTTGTTATTCCATTAAAAAGACAGACAAAGCTATATGCTATTCTAATTTTGATTAGCAACGAAAACACTAAATATTACCATCAAGAAGATATTACTTTGTTGACAACGGTAGCCAATCAAGCTTCGCTTGCAATCGAGAATAATCTATATATCGAAGAGACAAAAGCATTAACTAAATCTTTGACTGAATCGCAAGTACAAAAACATTATGTTAATGAATTAGAGGACAAGAATCGTAATTTGGAGGAATTATTTACTGAATTAAAAGAAACT
>JAHJCW010000032.1 GCA_018812885.1 bacterium
AGTTGTTAAGAACCGAGTTTTGGTTATTGATCTAAAAACAGGTTTTATATTCTGAATAACACATAATAAAACAGAAATAATTAGAAACCATAATAATATGGAATACCACCACGATGAATATGGTGAATGTTGTTGAAAAAAGGAGTTTAAAAAAGACTGTTTAGGAAAAAAGGTCGGATATTCATTTATTAGCATAGATAACAATGAAGTAGCACCCAGCATAATCATAATAATTATGGCAAACTTCATTGAAACAAATAAATTATACAATTTTCGCATGATTGAAAAATTAGGTTTTTGTTTATTAGTCATAAAATTTGATGCGGAAATTAGTACACAAAGTTTATTTTTAAAAATAAAAAGAAAGAACAATAACATATTATTGTATCACATAATATAGAATATTTGTAAAAAATTAAATTTTCTATTGATAAAAAGACAATTAAGTCTTTAATTTTCGACCAATAATTCGAAAAACAAACCACTAATTTGAGAAATAAATATTATGCCATTATCTAGAAAACAAACTGAAAGAGAAGCAAGAAAAAAACTTATACTAAATAGTGCATTAAGAGTTTTTAAAACTAAAGGACTAGAACATGCCACAATGGATGAAATAGCCATAGAAGCTGATTTTGGTAAAGCTACTTTATATTATTACTTTAAATCCAAAGAAGAGATTTTTAATACTATCTTACTAAATGGTTGGATCACTTTATGGGATGGTATTGAAGATGTGGTAATATTAAAAAATACACCGCGTAGAAAGTTTATTAAAATAATAAAAAAATTAATTGAATTGGTAAACGAAGATCGAGCGCTTTATGAGTTTCTGTTTTTTGCGCCGCAGTCACATCCATCATCTGGTGAGGGTGAACCCGAATGGAAACAATATCAAGTTAGATTAACTAACACCATGCATAAACTAATTGAATTAGGCATTGAAGCAGGTGAATTCCCAAATATTGACAGTCAAATAACACTTAAAGCATTAGGCTCCATTTTTCATGGTATGGTTTTAATGGGAAAAGATCGGGAAAATATAACCGAAGAAGAAGTGGATGAGTTATTTACTAAATTCCTAAAAAAGAACAAATAGTGATATATATGAGAATACGAACTACAATTATTATAATATTTTTACCAATTATTGTTTTTGCAGCAGGAAATAATTTATCTGGTAGAATATCCGATAGTGATAGTGGTAAACCACTTGGATTTGCTAATGTGTTTTTTGAAGGAACTGATATTGGTACAACTACAAATGAAGATGGGTATTTCTCATTTTTAGAAATACCATTTGATAAAGGAATCTTAAAAGTTTCAATGATGGGATATGAGTCAATATCAAAACCAATTCAGTTTCCAAGCGATAAGCTGATAGAGTTACGCTTGGATAAAACTTTGATTGAAATGTCTTCTATAGTAATTACTGGTACACGTACTGAAAAATATTTAAAGGATGTACCGGTAATCACACAAGTTATAAAGGGATCAAAATTACGTGAATCGGATCCTATGGATGTTTCACAAATACTTGGTGAAATGACTGGTGTCTCTTTAGTCGAAAATCAATTTGGAACTGGCGTAGAGTTATCAGGTTTTGGATCAGACCACATTTTGGTTTTAGTCGATGGCATGGAGCTTTTAGGCAGGATAAATGGTCAGCTTGACATATCTCAAATTCCAACTGATCAAATTGAACGAATCGAAGTTGTAAAGGGTGCTTCATCGGCACTTTATGGAAGTGAAGCTATGGGTGGAATAATCAATATAATTACCAAAAAACCACAAAAGAATTTTAGTATTTCAGCAGGTGGTGATGCTGGAAGTTATGGTCGTTATAACGGCAATATTACAATGACAGATGGTTTGGGAAATTGGCGATCAAAAATATTTGCTAATGCACGAAGATATGGTGGAAACAATCTGAATAATAATAGTCTCTGGGAAAATGGCAACGAATATAATAAGTATAATTCAGGTATTAGACTTGAAAATCCCCAAATATTAGGAGGAATTTTAAGGTTAGATAGTAAGTTGTTTTTTGAAAAACAAAAATTGGAGATTGAAAGTCTTTTTGAGGATGTTACTGATAACCTGCGTTTGGCCAATCGATTAGAGTATGAAGGGAATAGAGAAACAATCAAGTATAAAACAGGATTAGAATATTCGTATTTCGATCATGTGTATGAAAGATTTGTTTTATCGTCAGGATATAAAAAATCTAGTGATACAACCATTGATGGTTTGTTCAGAGCTGATATGACATTCCAGATCGATCGATCTAATAATCTGCTTAATGGTGGTGCAGGATATGAAAATGAAACTATTGAATCAGATAGAATATCTCCTAACTACCACCAATCCGATCTGTTATATGGTTTTGTGCAAGATGAATGGCAAATTAATCAAAAATTAACATTTCTTGCCGGTCTAAGAATGGATAATCATTCATTGTATGGAAATTATTATTCTCCTAAAATATCACTAATGTATAAACCTGAACCTATTTCGAGAATTAGATTCTCATACGGAAGGGGTTTTAAAGCCCCGACTTTTAAAGAAATGTTTTTAGATTTTTATGTATCGCAAGTTGGTTATCATATTTCAGGTAATTCTGAATTAGAACCTGAAATTTCTAATAGCGCCATTTTTGATATTGAAAGATGGCATACTAATTTATATCATGGTAGGGTTAATATTTTTTATAATGAAATTCGCAATTTAATAGATTATGTGAGTGATGGGTATTATCAAGAGGGAATACGTGAATGGAAAACAGCAAATATTTATAGAGCCATTACTAAAGGAGTTGACATAGATCTAACATATTTCTTTACTCCAGAAATCGAATTTGCTATTGGATATAGTTATTTAGATACCTGGGATGTTAACAATGAAAGCCCCATCAATTTGAAAGCAAAACATAAAGGTAATGCTAAGCTAAGACTTCAGCTGCCTCGAGACATAAAATTTAATGTACGTACTCAATACATTGGTGAAAGATATTATGGTGAAGAAGGACTAGTTAGTGGAGAAACGGTTGAAAGTTGGATTAACGAATATTTTCTACTACATACTAATTTGAGCATTCCGCTCATAAAAAAATTAGAACTCCGTGTTGGAGTAAACAATATAACCGATGTCTACGACGTCGATTGGGGTCCTATGCCAGGACGAGAATGGTATATAGGACTAGGATTTAATCAAAATAGTAAATGAAAATGGGAATTAAAATGAAAGGATTACTCACTATACTTTTGGTATTCGTATTTATCGCCATAGGATGTGATAAAAGTACAACTGATTCAAAAGATGATGAAAATAGTTTAAAAACATATTCAACAGTTAATGTAAAAACTGAAACGGATTATTTTAATTTTGCAAATAATTCTGGATCTTCCGATGCAATGTCAGTTCATGACCTAGTGTTTTATTCAGAAAAATGGCAACCAGATCCAGCAGCTCCAATAATTGACGATCCAAGATTTAGGGTTAGGGATAGTTTGAGTCTTTCAAAATTAATTGATACAAAATTGGAAGATGTAACAGAAGTTCCCAGCATGAGTGAATTTGTTCCAAATTACATTAGCAAGGAAGGGGATTGGTATTATATGACAAGTGCTCACATTGTATTGCCGTATGATAATGTTTGGATCGTTAATACTGATGATGGAAAGTTCCCGGCATTCAAAATTATAAGTTATATCGATGAAGAGGGGAATATGGGTGTATTTAATATAGAGTGGAAATATCTTTCTGAATGATTTAACCTCCTGTAATCAATAGATATTCTGTTGGTAATGTTTTAAATAATTGCCTGTCTCAAGATGCATTGGGACAGGCTTTTTGTTCTCTTGGAAAGAATAAAAATTACCTTTAGTTTTGACCCGGGAAGCTAGAAAAAAATAAAGAATACGGGATTTTTCTATAAATAATTGGGTTAATTTCTGATAGTAATAACATAGTTAACATTATAAGTTAATTAAGTGTAAAAGAGGTAAAGCCAAATATGACAGAGAGTTATGTACACCTATCATGCTAATTCAATTACTTAATTATGATAAAATAATATAGGATTTATAATGACAAAGAAAATACTGATAGTCGATGATGAACGCGGAATTGTTAGACTGTTGTCAATGCGACTAAAAGCTAAAGGTTATGAAGTATTTGAAGCGTACGATGGATTAGAATGCGTTCAGATGGCTATTAAAGAAGTACCGGATTTAATATTATTAGATGTTAAAATGCCTCAAGGAGGTGGAATTGGTGCGTTTGAAAAATTAATTCTATCAGAGATAACAAGAGAAATACCGGTCATCTTTATGACTGCTTATTCCAAATTGGAGATAAAGAATAAAGTACTTAAAATGGGGGCTATGGGTTTTGTTTCTAAGCCTTTTAGTAGTGTAGATTTCGAAAAAATCATCGAAATGACTATTGCGGAAAAAGGATAATTAATTTAACAAAGGATAGAATACAGAACTCCGGGTGATTAATTTTTATGGATGATCTTAAATGAATAAAAAACAATTTAGTTACATTTTTCAAATTGCCATAATAATTGTATTAGGTACAGTACTTTTTCAATTTTTTCAATATCTTAATCAGTTTTCACAATTGACCTATGAAAATTATGAACTAAATTCGTTATTTGACGGAATTATGGCAATAATATCTCTGATCCTGAGTTGGTTATTATACCAAAAGGGGAAAGACAATCAAGGGGGGAGGTTCGCCTCACTTTCAATGGGCTTTCTTACTATGGGGCTCTTACTTACCTTTACATTGCTATCATCCGACGAGTCTGGTCTTATATTATTACATAATTTAGCAAATCTCTTAGTTGCTCTTTTCTTTGCCCTAGTCTGGATTTCTAAGATACAGGAATATATTATTAAGAAAAAATGGATCCCCGGGTTAATTGCTAGTGCAGTCATTTTTGTTGGATTGTTGGAACAGTATGGAGGAGACAAATTTCTAAAAATAGCTGAAGGTGTTAATTACGCCATTGCTTTCCCGATCATTCATTTTGTAAGTGGAGCTCTATTCTTTATTGGAGCATTATATTTCCAGGTAGAATATACACGAAATAAAAAATTAGGAGATTTGACAATTAGCCTTGCACTCCTTTTGTTTGGAGTACACAGTGTTATATTTAACCAATCTCAAATTTGGAATCTAGAATGGTGGGTCTGGCACACTATACAGTTGGCAATATATATGATTATGCTTGTCTACATTGTAAGGGACTATATTGGGGTTAGAAAAGCATTAAATATATCTAGGGAAAAATACCAACGATTATTCGAAAATGCACCTGATGGAATAACTCAAATTGATTCAAATGCAAATATTGTCGATTGTAACCAGGGTGAATGCAAATTGTTAGGGTATAAAAAGGATGAAATAATTGGGAAAAATGTCTCGGCATTTTTAAGTAAGGAATCAGTTGAAATTTTAAATAGCTGTCTTCCAACTCTACGAAAAGAGGGATATTTTGAAGGAGAAATATCTATAGTCCGAAAAGACGGGACAATTGTTCCTATCAGGCGAACCGTGAATGCGATATATGATAATGCCGGAATATTTATTGGTGCAATTGCACATTCACATGATATTACTAACCGTAAGCAGGCAGAAAAATTAGAGAGAGTACTATTTAATATTTCTGCAGAAGCAAGCAGAGAGGGAGATTTAACGGATTTGTATAAAGCAATTCATTTACATTTAAATGAAGTGTTTGATACTACTAATTTATTTTTTGGGATAGTTAATGAAGATGAAACCGAGATGTCTTTTCCATATTTTGTTGATGAGCAAGACCTCCCACCCGAACCGGTAAAACTTCCTCAAAAATTAATATCTGAATATGTTATAAAAACGAAAAAACCGCTATTTCTGAAAAAACAAGATATAATTGATTTAGCAAATAAGGATCTAATTGATTTGGATGTTTCTGGGACGATTTCTGAGGTCTGGATGGGGGCTCCCTTATTGAGCCAAGGAAAAGCACTAGGGATAATAGTTTTACAAAGTTATCATAATGCAAATCTCTATTCTAAGTCAGACTTAGATATTTTAAATTTTGTTTCCGAACAGATTGCAAAGACCATTGAATACAGGCAGGCGATCACAGATCTACAAGTTGAGAAAACTTATCTTAACGAACTTTTTACATCTTCGCCCGAGGCGTTGGCTCTGGTAACCGTAAACAGTACAATCTTGCAAATAAATAAGAAATTTACTGCGCTTTTTGGGTATGAAGAAGAAGAGGTTTTCGGTAGAAATATTGATGATTTATTGGTGCCTTCTGAACACCGGAAAAATGCTGAGAAATACACTCGCGATGTTGCTATGGGAATGCAACTGGATTTTGAAGAGATGCGGAAGAAAAAAGATGGAACCGTGATACACGTATCAGTTTTAGGCTCTCCGGTTAATTATAAGGGCGATATATTGGCAGTATACGCCATTTATCGTGATATAACTGATCGCATTAAGGCGGCTGAAAAATTAAAAAAATCAGAGAGACAATACCGCGTTCAATCTGAAGAGTTAGCTGAATCAAATTCAATGAAAAAATTATTATTAGATGTTATTGCACACGACTTAAGAAATCCTGCAGGAGTAATAAAGGGATTTGCACAATTTGGTTTGGAAAATGATCCCAATAATGAAATATTGGCAGAGATTGACCAAGGGGTTGACAACCTACTTAATATAATCAACAACGCAACAACTCTTTCAAAAGTCACCCTTGGTGATGAAATTGAAAAGGAAGAACTGGATCTTGTAAATATCATTAATGCTGTTATTAAAGAATCTTCGTCACTTTTACAATTTGAAGAAATGAGCATAGATATGAACATTAAAGAAAAACTAATTGTAAATGCAAATCCGATTATTGGCGAAGTTTTTAGAAATTATATTAGCAATGCAATTAAATATTCCAAGATCGGTAAAAAGATAATAATAGATGCCACTATTGAAAATGGATATGTAACCGTAAATGTTAAAGATCTTGGTACTACAATCGATGAAAAAGATCGAGAAAATGTATTTTTACGGAATGTACAATTAGGCAAGACTCAGGGACGGGGATTAGGTTTAGCGATTGTAAGTCGTATCGCCGAAGCTCATGATGCTGAAGTGGGAGTTAAGCCGAATGATCCTATCGGAAACGTATTTTACATAAAAATTCCAATTCAGAAACAGTTAACGGAAAAAAAGCATAGTAATAAGATTTAATATTTTTAGCAATATGGAATTGAATAGTTGTATGTTTAAGAGGTTACAGTAAACTGTTCAAGATTGGAGTGTGGATAATATTTCTATCGATTACCACCACTTTTTATAGTAAATAAAAAACCCCTCAAATATTGGGGTTTGTCTTAGAGAAATTTACTGTGGCTCGGGGCGGAATCGAACCACCGACACAAGGCTTTTCAGGCCTCTGCTCTACCAACTGAGCTACCGAGCCAAAATTCAATTTATTCTCTCCAAGCAAATTTGGTAGCGAAGGAGGAGACTGCCTGCCCCGCTAACGGCGGGGAGCTACCGAGCCAAAACCGTATTTTAATGATGCAAATAACGACGTCGAAATTATCAGTTCCATGTTCATTATGCAAACTTTTCTATAGGTGACTTCTTAATTATATGACTATTATTCCGACAATATAGTAATTTACTGATATGGATAAAATTGTATTTGCAACAAGTAATATCAATAAATTGAGAGAGGCACAATCTATATTAAAAGATTTACCTTATCAGGTTATTGGATTAGATGAATTCCCTAATATTCCGGAGATTAAAGAAACAGGAAAAACACTTTTAGATAATTCATTAATCAAAGCTAGAACGGTATATAATCTTATAGGTTTACCTTCAATAGGAGATGATACCGGTTTAGAAGTTGAATATCTTAACGGTGCTCCGGGTGTCAAATCGGCACGATATGCCGGGGGAAATGCTGCTTACAAAGACAATCTAAATAAATTATTGAAGGATTTAGACGGCGTACCTCTTGGAAAACGTAAAGCACAGTTTAGAACAGTAATTTCATTTGTTAATGCTTTAACGGAACAATGGGTTGAGGGTATTGTTGAAGGTATTATTATTGATAAACCGCGTGGTTCAGGCGGCTTCGGATACGATCCAATATTTTATCTGCCGGAGTTAAAAAAGACATTTGCTGAGATTCCAATGGATGAAAAAAATAAAATTAGTCATCGTGGACTTGCATTAGAAAAATTTCGTATACTTTTAGGTAAATTTTACCTCACAAAATAATTATGAGGAGTACCATATAGAATCCTATCGCTATTTGTTAAAGTGTCTAATAGATAGGCACTAATAATTCAACAACAAATAGGAGAACGCCTTTGAACATGGGGCGGAAAACCACAATATATTTTATGGTGTTTATCGCTTTAGCGATGAATCTGCGTGCACAATCAACGGTTTCTATCGCAGATCGCACTGAAAATGTATATTATTCTACACCATATGTTGTGAATCCATTTCAATCATTTCCAGTTTATGGATTTCCCGGAGATTCATTAATAAAATATCGAGGGTTCTTGAAAAATAATGTTTTAAGACCTCAAATCTCAGTAAAGATAGACAATGACTGGCAATTTATAACAATTACAGAAACCATTAATGGCTATACTCTAAAAATACCTTTTACTGTATCATTTGATTGGTATTTTAAAAATAAGATTAAATATAATAGTAAAAATTATTTTCTTGAACGGTTACCGGTATCAAAGCAGCTTGCTACTACGGGTGAAGGTGCACAAAGAAATAAATCTTTTGAAGTTGTAGGAGTTGACCTTGGAGATTTAGGCCGTGCTTCGCTACGTATCAACGGAAATGTAACAGTTGCCGGTAAGATGATATACCAGGATCAGGAATTAACTACATCCAGTTATAATGAACGCCAAAGAGCCCGTTTTGATATTGATCAGAAACAACATCTTAATATTGAAGGTACAATTGGCGATAGAGTAAGCGTTTCTATGGATCAGGACTCCGAGCGTGATTTTGATTGGGAAAATAATATTCGCATAACATATACCGGAAAAGAAGATGAAATCCTGCAAAAGGTAGAAGCAGGTAATACGTCATTATCTCTGCCTGCCACTCAATTTGTAACATTTACGGGCAATAGCCAAGGACTGTTTGGCGTGAAAGCTATCAGCAAACTTGGACCAATTGATATAACCTCAATTGCCGCAGTTGAACAAACAAAAAAAGCAAAACAGAACTATAAGGGTGCAGGACAATCCCAAACTCAACAAATTAAAGATTATGAATATGTCAAAAACCAATATTTCTTTATTCATGAATGGTTTCGTAATGGTGTTTCTACATCAGTAAATGGAAAATCTATTGAATTACCGGCTTACTACCCGCTGGATGAAGAAGGACGGCATTTGAGAGGTAATTTGCAAGTAGCAGATTTTGAATTGTATAAACTTGATCTGTCGAACAATCCTGCGGCTGATGTCGGTACAGCCTATATAGATCCTGCGAATAAGAACGAAAATGCTACCTATAATAAAGAAGGTACTTTTGTTCGTATGGAACGGGATATTGACTATTTCCTAAGCGTAGATTTAGGATATATTCGCTTGAGAAGCCGCAGCCAAGACCAAATACTTGCCTGTACGTATAATTTAGTTGATACATTAGGAGTTACAATATTAACAGTTGGACATGGTTTAATAGAAA
>JAHJCW010000033.1 GCA_018812885.1 bacterium
ATCTAACAATTTATAGTTTACTAAAGAAGGAAACAGTTTTTTTTAAACTATCACGCAATTTATTAATTTCTTTTTCGGTATTATACAGATAGAAACTTGCGCGGATTGTGGAACTAACACCAAGTTTATCCATGATTGGTTGAGCGCAATGGTGCCCGGCTCGGACAGCAATTCCATCTTGATCAAGAAATTGAGCGAGATCGTGTGGATGAACGCCTTCCAAGTTAAAACTAATTACTGAACAGCTTTCACCAACTTTATGTCCATATATTGTCAATCCATCAACTGTTCGCAATTTTTCCAAGGCGATAATTAAAAGATGTTTCCCATATTCATGAATGTTGGCAAGTCCAATTTCATTTATATAATCAATTGCTGCTCCAAGTCCTATCGCTTGGGCAATTTTTGGAGTACCTGCTTCAAATTTATACGGAATATCGTTCCAAGTGGACTTAGCCATTGTCACAGAATTGATCATATCACCACCGCCCATGAATGGTGTCATTGAATCTAGTAATTCAGTTTTTCCATATAAAACACCGATACCGGTAGGTCCTAACATCTTGTGCCCGGAAAACGCCAGAAAATCACAATCCCAATCTTGTACATTAATAGGACTGTGTGGAATACTTTGTGCAGCATCAATAAATGTTAATGCGTTGACACTTTTGGCTTTTACAATAATTTCTTTAATAGGATTAATTGTACCAAATACGTTTGATTGATGAATAACACTGACAAGTTTTGTTTTATTGGTGATTAATTCACCTATATTACTTAGGTCTAAGGTACCATCCGTGTTAATCGGAATATATTTTAGTGTTACTCCGGTTTCTTCTGCCACTAATTGCCAAGGAACAATATTACTATGATGTTCCATTTCAGTTATTAGTATCTCATCACCTTTGTGTAGATTTTTTCTTGCCCAACTATATGCAACTAGGTTAATAGATTCAGTTGTGCCACTTGTAAAAACGATTGAACGCCAATCTGAGGCATTTATAAAATTTGCAACCTTTTTTCGGGCAGAATGATATGCTTCAGTAGCCTTAATACTTAAATCGTAAATACCACGATGGACATTAGCATAGTAATTAGAATAGAAATCAGATACTGCATCAATAACCTGTTTAGGTTTTTGAGTAGTCGCAGCACTGTCTAAATAAACTAGTGACTTATCAGCAAAAATAGGAAAATCAGAGCGAATTTTATTTATATCTAGTTTACTCATAATATTCCGAGTTGTAATAACGCAGTTTCAGACATCATTTCACGATTCCAAAGCGGCTCCCATACCAGTTCCACATCTACGTCAATTACACCTAGGATGGCTAGTGTCTTTTGCTTTGCTTCTTCTGTGATGATAGGACCCATCCCGCAACCGGGTGCAGTTAGAGTCATTTGTATATCCACTTTAGTACCTTCTTTAAGTTTCGTTAGCTTACAATCGTAGATTAAACCAAGATCTACAATATTGATTGGAATTTCAGGATCATATACGGTTCTTAATTGATCCCAAACTTGTTGCTCGTTTACCTCATTATTCTGAGTATCAGAAGGATTTACTATAGTTTGTATAGTTTTTTTACCAATTGCATCAGCATCTTCACCGTCTAATTTGAAAAGATTTCCATTCAGCATCACTGTATAGCTGCCACCCAACGCTTGGGTGATTGATACTGGCTCACCTTTTTGTAATGTTACTTTATCACCGGATGGTATCAGGAATGCTTTAACATTTCTTTTCAATATAATTTTTTCCGTATTCATATTCTTTATTCTGTAATTGTTGTTTGAGTACTTCTTTCTAACGCGTTTTTCATTGTATGCCAAGGCAGTATTGCGCATTTTACGCGTGCCGGGAATTTGTGTACACCTGATAATACCGCCAATTTGCCGATGTCCTCAACATCGGTTTTACCGTTAGTAATCATGTTGTGAACTAAATCGAATAATTTTTGCGCTTCAGTTACTGTTTTACCTAATAATGCTTCTGTCATCAGTGACGATGATGCCTTAGATATAGCGCAACCCGATCCTATAAAACTGACTTCTATAATGACCCCGTCTTTAATAATTAAGTAAATATCAATTTTATCTCCGCAGAGGGGATTATGACCCTTTGCTGAATGTGTGGGATGTTCAATCTCATGAAAATTCCGTGGATTATGATTATGATCGATAATTACTTGTTGATATAATTCTTGTAGTTCATTCATTTAATTATTTCTTTCTAGCCAGTTAACCTTTTTAGAATTTCACTATTCAATTTTTCCTTAACTGAATCAATTTTGATTTTATCAGTAACTTCCTTTGCAAATCCTTCGAGCAATAGTGATTTGGCTATCATCAAATCAATCCCTCTGCTACGCAAATAAAAGATTGCATCTTCATCTAATTCGCCGGTTGCTGAACCGTGTGAGCATTTCACGTCATCAGCGTAAATCTCTAATTGTGGGTTAGAATTCATTAATGCCTTCTTGGATAACAGAATATTTTTATTTGTCTGCCGTGAATCGGTTTTTTGGGCATCAGGTTGAACGGTCACCAATCCGTTAAATACACCTTCTGATGATTCATCCAAGATATATTTGAATAATTGTCGACTATTAGAATTGGGCTTATTGTGGCTAACAACTGTATAATTGTCGACATGATCTTTGCCGGACAACAAACTTAACCCGGAAATATCTGTATCGCAATTTTCTCCATCAATTTGAACATTCAGATCGTTCCGTATTAAGTCACCGCTAATATTAATTAACTGAGTATTATATGTACTGTTATCTTGTTGTTCAACAAATATGTGATTTAGCTCTTTAGATTTTGCGTGATTCTGCTGCAATAAAATGTGGGACAGTGTTGAATTTTCATCAACTTTAATATTGTAAACAGTATTTCGAAATGAAGCCTTGTGGTTTATATTTATATTTTCTTCTACAATTATAACTTGACTGTTTTTACCTAACCTTATAAAATTTTGATGATGATGTTGTACAAAATCTTTTTCACCGGAAATAATGTTTAGAATATGAAGAGGTTTGTCTTCGATATAGTTAGAATCGATTTCAATATAATATCCTCCTTTAACAAAAGCCTTATTTAATAATATGAATGGATTTGTATTATTTTTCGCAGAACTTTGATTTAAATCGCTAGATGATTCGGATATATTTTTTATTGTAATTCGTTTAGCAATATCATCAATCTCTGAAAGTTTAGAATCAAATATTCCATTAATAAGTACAATTCTGTGACTATTATCAATGGAATGTTTACTAACAATATCGACATCGATTTTGCACATTTCTCCGTTGGGGAAACGATATTCAAATTTTGCTAATGAGGTTAAGTTAGTGAAACGCCAATTCTCATGTTTTTTTGTGGGGTATCCGATTTTCAAAAAATTATTGAATGCATCCTTACGTATATCCCGCATAGCCTGAGACTCATAACTTTGCCATTGTAAAAATGTTTCAAACTGTGACTTATCCTGCATAAAATTCATTAAATTATAATTCTACAGTAGCTTCATCAGTTAACCACTGATACCCTTTTTCTTCCAATGTTAGTGCCAGTTCTTTCCCGCCCGTTTTTACGATTTTCCCATCGATCATAACATGTATAACATCGGGTTCAATATAATTAAGTAATCTTTGGTAGTGCGTAATTACTAAAAATGCATTATCCTTTTTACGATAATTATTTACACCATTGGCAATTATTTTAAGAGCATCAATATCTAATCCGGAATCGGTTTCATCCAATATTGCTAATGTTGGTTCCAAAGTAATCATTTGCAGTATTTCATTTCGTTTCTTCTCACCGCCGGAGAAACCATCATTAACTGACCTCCTGAGATATGATTCATCCATTCCCACCATCTTTAATTTTTCTTTGATCAATACCATGAAATCCATAGCATCTAATTCCGCTTCACCTTGATATTTTCTTTTAGCATTTAGTGCAGCTTTGATAAAATATGTGTTATTAACTCCCGGGATAACCGCAGGGTATTGGAATGACAAGAAAATTCCCTGCAAAGCTCTCTCTTCGGGTGATAAATCCAATAAATCTTTATTATTATAGAGAACCGTACCTTTTGTTATCTTGTACACTTCGCTACCAGCGATTATATTTGCAAGGGTGCTTTTACCTGAACCGTTAAGTCCCATTATAGTATGCATTTCACCGGCTTTGATTGTTAAATCTATTCCTTTTAATATTTCCTTGCTTTCAACTGAGGCATGTAAATTTTTTATTTCTAGCATATTCTTTTTTTTAATTTATAATTCAAAATTTCCCTTATCCTACAGATCCTTCCAAGCTGATTTCCATTAATTTATGGGCCTCAACCGCAAATTCCATTGGTAGATTGGCAAATACTTCTTTACAAAATCCATTTACGATCATAGAAACTGCATCTTCTGTGGAAATTCCGCGCTGATTACAATAAAATAATTGATCGTCTCCGATATTTGATGTGGTTGCTTCGTGTTCCATTAGTGCGGATGGATTCCGTACATCAATGTAGGGGAAAGTATGTGCGCCGCATTTATCACCTATCAAAATGGAATCACATTGTGAAAAATTGCGAGCATTTTCCGCACTTTTCATTATTTTTACACCACCGCGATAAGTATTTTGCGATCTACCGGCGGATATACCTTTAGAAATGATTGTACTTTTTGTATTCTTACCAATATGAATCATTTTTGAACCGGTGTCCGCTTGTTGATAATTATTAGTCATTGCCACAGAATAGAACTCACCAATGGAATTGTCTCCTTTAAGTATTACACTTGGATATTTCCATGTAATAGCGGAACCTGTTTCAATCTGCGTCCACGATATTTTTGAATTCGCACCACGACATAGTCCACGTTTTGTTACAAAATTATAAATACCGCCTTTTCCTTCCTTGTCTCCGGGATACCAATTTTGTACTGTGGAATATTTGATATTTGCATCTTTGTGAGCAATCAACTCTACAACAGCAGCGTGCAATTGATTCTCATCGCGCATTGGCGCGGTGCATCCTTCTAAATAACTGACATGACTTCCTTCCTCAGCAACTATTAAAGTCCTTTCAAACTGTCCCGTTTGTGAAGCATTAATTCGGAAATACGTCGATAATTCCATAGGACAGCGAACACCTTTGGGAATGTAAACGAATGATCCATCGCTGAAAACAGCGGAATTAAGCGCTGAATAAAAATTGTCAGCAGGGGGTACGGACATTCCTAAATATTTTTTAACTAATTCGGGATATTTTTGCACGGCTTCGGAAAATGGCATAAAAATTACGCCGTGTTTTGCGAGCTCTTCCTTAAATGTGGTAGCAACAGAAACGCTGTCAAAAACTGCATCGACAGCTACATTAGAAAGCAATTTTTGCTCATCTAATGGTATACCAAGCTTATTATAGGTGTCCAATAATTCAGGATCAACCTCATCCAAGCTTCCTAATTTTTTCTTTTCTTTTGGAGCAGCATAATAACTGATTGCTTGGAAGTCAATTGGAGGATAACTTATTTTAGCCCAAGTTGGCTCGACCATCTTTTTCCAATTGCGATATGATTTTAAACGCCACTCTAATAGCCAATCAGGTTCATCTTTTTTGGATGAAATTAATCGGATAACATCTTCATTTAAACCCGGTGGAATTATATCCTGTTCAATATCAGATACGAATCCATATTTATAATCTTGATTGATTGCATCATCGATTATTTTGTATTCGCGCTCTTTAAATGAATCTGATTTTTGTGGGACTTGAGGCATATTATAAATTAAATTTTTTCCTAGCGTCGTCACTTATCATATTTACATTCCATTGCGGGTCAAATGTCATTGTGATTGTTGCTTCGTTGGCCTCCTCCATCGCCTCAATTTTAGTTTTTACATCATTTTTAATATGTTGAACCATTTGACAGCCGGGCGTAGTTAATGTCATTGTAATATTAATATTTTGTTTATCGGATTTGTCGCTATCGCTAATACCAATGTTATATATCAATCCTAAATTCCAAACGTCAATCGGGATTTCCGGATCAAAAACTTGTTTAAGCGTTGCTATTACTTGTTCTTCTGTTACCATAAGCATCCTATTTAGTTATATCTGCTAAAGTCATATTTGAAAATAAGTCTTTAATCGTGTTATTAACTCGTTCAATTGGCAGGCGAATATTGCAGGTTCCTATATGGCTGCAATCAGGGTCATGTAAGCAATCCACTAATCCAACAGGCCCTTCGATTATTTCAATAAAATCATTTAATTTTATTTTATCTAACGGCTTGCTAAGCCGATATCCGCCACTTGGCCCTTGTATTGGTTCTATGATATCATGCTTAGCCATTTGTTGTAAAACTTTTGCTAAAAGAGATGCAGGCAGATCAAAATTCTCGGCTATTTCCTTGGCATTGGTAATATCATTATGATCCTTTCTCTGCATATGCTGCAGAGCAATTAATGCATATTCGATCTTTTTTGTAAGTTTTAACATATATACACGACTAAATTAGTCGCATTAAATTACAATTAGAAATTTGAAATAAAAAATAATTATTTGTTATTGTAAACACGGTGAAGCAATCCCCTATCAATTTCATATAAAAACAATGGGCGTAATGTTCAAAAACAGTTGCTAAAATTGTTGTAAATCACTGATAAGTAAGGATATATAGTGGTTAAATTCAAACCGGTTTGAATTTCAAGGTTAAAAATGATAAAAAAAGCATTGTTTCAAATGTCACTCAAGTAATGTAAAACGATATGGAAAGCAAGCTAATGGAAGGCAACGGTGGTATTGTAAAAATTGTGGATATATTTACCAATGGCAGAATCAAAAAGTAAGGCAAAACAATCGTTCGATTTGGTTCAAACGCTGGATAGTTGAAGGTTATACAGTCAGGAAATTATCTATTATCAGTGGATACAGTACTTCCACTATTCGCAGGATAATATATACTAATTTAGATAAAGAACCACCTGTCAAAAGAAACTTAAATAAGTATAAATATCTCATTTTAGATGGTACTTACATAACTAATCGTAAAGGTATGTTCATTGTGATGGATGGACTAACTAAAGCAGTAATTGCAAGTCGTTTTAATATTGCAGAAAATGCTCAATCACTACTATCATTTTTCCAACAACTTAAAAGACAGGGACTAGACCCTACTAGTGCAACAATCGACGGAAACCCTGCAATAAAACAAGCCTTACAACATATTTGGCCATCAATCTTGATTCAACGTTGTTTGGTGCATATACAACGTCAAGGGATTAGTTGGTGTCGTATGTTTCCAAAACGTACAGATGCTAAACATTTACGCAAATTATTCCTTCAAGTAACATCAATATTTACCAAAGAAGATCAAGAAATATTTATTCAAAACATTCAAGACTGGGAACAGCGTTTTGGGTATCTTATAAAAACCAAACCTGATAGAGGAAAAGTATTTGGTGATATAAAACGGGCACGCAGTATGTTATTAAAGGCTCTGCCTGATATGTTCAAATATTTAGACGATACGCTTATATCAAAAACAACTAATGGAGTAGAAGGATACTTTGGAAGAATGAAACAAAAATATCGCCAACATACCGGCCTGTCTGATCTTAGAAAAATGGCTTTTTTCCAATAGTTTACTTATTATCGTAATCGCTAAATAACAACTAAAAATGAACATTACGCCCGCAATGACATTAGTTTTGTCATTCCGCATTTAGTATGGAATCCATTTTTATATTACCACCTTATAGTCCCCTCCTAATTTAGGAGGGGAAATGGGGAGGTAGCAAAAACCCTCAAGGTTATGGAAACCTAGAGGGTTTTAGAGATATAAAGTGTTTGGTTTTTACAGTTCTTATAATCCTGTTTCTTCTACCACTGCTTTTACGTGATCTACTGTATTCTTAAGTGCAGCTTTCTCGTCAGCATTTAAGTCAATTTCAAGAATCTGTTCGATTCCATTAGCACCAATTACGCAGGGAACACCAATAAAGTATCCATTAACATCATATTCACCTTCGCATAGTGCAGCAGACGGAATAACGCGTTTTTTGTCTTTTAGATAAGATTCCACCATTTCCATAATGGATGCTGCGGGACTGAAGAAAGCACTACCATTTCCTAGTAGTTTAACAATTTCCGTACCGGCTTCCCGTGTGCGTTTTACGATAGCATCGATCTTATCTTGTGTAAGGAGTTTATCTATTGGAACGCCACCAACAGTTGCTAAGCGCGGTAGTGGAACCATAGTTGGTCCATGACCACCTAAAACAACGCAGGATACGTCTTGTACTGATAGTCCGGTTTCCATCGCAATAAATGCGCGGAAACGACCTGAGTCTAAAGCACCTGCCATGCCCACAACTCGATTTTTAGGAAATCCGCTAATCTTGTGAAAAGCATATACAATAGCATCCAGTGGATTCGACACCACGATCACAAAAGCATTAGGTGCGTATTTTTTAACGTTGGTTGCTACATCAGTAATAATCTTCAGATTTACTGAAAGTAGGTCATCACGGGTCATACCGGGTTTTCTAGGAACACCGGCAGTAATTACCACTACATCAGAACCCTTTATTTCTTTATAATCGCTTGTCCCTGTGATATTTGCATCGTATCCGTCATGTGGTCTTAGTTCCATAATA
>JAHJCW010000034.1 GCA_018812885.1 bacterium
AATTATGCTGAAGTGTCTTTTTCATTTCCTCAACTTCTTCCGGAAATGGATGCCACCCGATTACATTATGACCTATGGAGGTCAAATGCTGCGTCATTGTACCGCCCCACGAACCAAATCCTAATACTGTTACTTTCATAATTGATTATTTAATATTGATTATTGATTATTTTCTTGAGCTTGCAGTTTTTCTTAATGAAATGAAAATTGCTGTGAGCTCGTTGGCTTCTGTAAAAAGAAGATTTACCAAATTTGTTTTCAATAGTTTCTCATCCATTATTAGTTCCAACCAAAATGCAGATTCATCCGTTTCTTCAATCACTATACTTATTTTTGAAATAAAACTTGCTTTGGATTGAGCAATGCAGACTGCCCGATAATTTGCAGCTACAGATGTAGCACAACGAATTAATTGACCTTTAACGTGCCGACCTAGAGTAGTCTTTGGTAGTGCGGTTGATAACTTAATGCAGCGATGAGCAAAAATCTTAGACCTACTTTTTAACTCATCGCTATCCATTAATAATAATCAATTATCAATATCCGATATTCAATCGTCAATAGTCAATAATCAATTGTCAATAGCTTAGTCCTATTCCGCGTATATCCCGTCAATAATACTAGCGTAATTCTTCTCAACTTCTTTGCGTTTTACTGATAGCTTTGGAGTTGTCTCGCCGCTTTCGATCGTCCATTCTTTAGGTAATAATGCATATTTCTTGATTTGTTCGTAACGTGAGAATTTCTCCATTACTTTCGCAACTTCAGCATCAAACAATTCATGCACTGCATGGTGATCAATCAAAGCTTTTCTATCGCTGTATTCAATTCCTTTGCCCTTTGCCCATTCTTCCAATACTTCAAAAGATGGCACGATTAACGCACCTACGAATTTGCGTCGATCACCAACCGCTAAGGCTTGTTCAATATATTTAGACGATGTTAGTGCAATCTCCAATGGTGCCGGAGCGACATTCTTACCACCGGCAGTCACTAAAATACTCTTCTTGCGATCAGTTATCTTAAGATAATTATCTTCATCAAACATACCGATGTCGCCGGTGTGGAACCAACCGTCTTTATCAATTGCTTCTTTGGTTGCTTCGGGATTTTTATAATAACCCATCATCACATTTGG
This sequence comes from bacterium, assembly GCA_018812885.1. GTDB lineage: Bacteria > Fidelibacterota > Marinisomatia > Marinisomatales > JAHJCW01 > JAHJCW01. The sequence goes on from JAHJCW010000034.1 coordinate 1,139, forward strand.
TCCTTTACAGAGAATTTCGCCGTCCTTGGCGATCTTGACTTGAACCTTATCCACCAAACATCCAACCGTACCAAATTTATATAATTCTTCTTGGTTAGCTGTAATTACCGGGCTTGTTTCCGTTAAGCCGTATCCTTCCAAAATCGGAATATTGGCTGATGCAAAGAATTCACCAACTTCTTTAGATAGCGGTGCTCCACCGGAAACAAAGAATCGTAAGTTGCCGCCAACTCTTTCCTTTAGTTTGGAAAATACTAATTTATCTGCTATTTTGAATTTGAATCCTAATGCTCCGGTTGGTTTTTTTCCGCGGGTTAGTAATTTTGCAGCTTGTCCGCCAACGCCTACTGCCCACCAGAATATTCTCTGCCTGATTGCCGGATCTTTGCTTACTTTGTCAACTACTTTAGCATTGATCTTTTCAAATACACGTGGGACAGCAATAACTATTGTAGGTTTTACTTCAAGCATATTTTCACCGATTGTATCATTATTTTCGGCGTAATATGTTTTTGATCCTAAGGAAAATCCCGTGTAATGACCTGTCATGCGTTCAAATACGTGACTTAGCGGTAGTAATGATAAGAAAGTATCCTCTGTTCCGAAATCAATATGTTTGGCACCGGCTTTTACATTTGATATCAAATTGTCGTGTGATAGCATCACACCCTTCGGATTACCCGTTGTACCACTAGTATATATCAAAGTTAAGAGATCATTCGGTTTAACGTTTTTAGAAGCTTTTTCTAATGTAAAGCCCTTATCCTTTTTATATTTCGCACCTAGTTCAATAATATGATCATAGCTGATTATCTTTTTTGCGGGATCATGCGTATTGTCCATCGCAATAATACCCTTTAGTTTTGGACTGTCTTGGATAAACTGCAAAATTTTATCGGTTTGCGATTGATCTTGAGTAATTACGTATTGAGAATCTGAATCATCAATAATATATTTTATTTGTGATGAAATTAATGTAGGATAAACCGTTACTGATACAGCACCTATACTTGCAATAGCATAGTCGCTAAACGCCCAACGTGGACAATTAGTAGATTGGATTGCTATCTTATCATCTTTACCCAAACCCAAACTTGCTAAACCTGCCGCAAATTTTTCTACTATATCTCGTACTTCACCAAATTTATATCCTTTCCATACTCCACCGACTTTTTCAAAATAGGCCGGTCTATCTGCATTTGCTTTTGTCGATTCTATAAACATACCGGGAATTGTTGTATATGCCATTGTTACTCCTTTAATAAAATATTATTAAAAATTGTACCTAAATATATTGACAATCCTTTTTAATAACATCTATTTTCTTTCCCCTAATTTTTAATAATTACTTGATGTTAATAATACAAAATATGCCGGGGTGGCGGAACTGGTAGACGCGCCGGTCTCAAAAACCGGTCTCATTTTTGAGGTGTCGGTTCGATCCCGACCCTCGGCACTTTAATATCTTCATATTAATAAAATAAAAAAGCCCCGCTAAATGCATGCCTCGGCGATCGCGGCGGCGGTGGCGGTG
>JAHJCW010000003.1 GCA_018812885.1 bacterium
CCACTTTTTAATGAATCTCCTCGACCTAATCCGTAATACAGTTTTAGCACAGAGTTTTTTGTAACTTGAGTAAAGCCAATACCGTATCCATAAGGAACAGGCTTGTATACTTCCTGTAATGCAAAATCTGAAAAAAGCGTAACTTGCTGATTCGAGCCCAACTTAACATTATACTCGACTGAAGGTATAATGACCCAATCACTTTTAAAATGATCTTCTGTGTACCCGCGAAGATTGTTAACGCCACCATAACGGATTAACTCACCGGAATGCAATGATCCCGAACTAATCCAATTTCGATTTCCAAATATTTTAAGACCCACATTATTCTTACCCCATAAAGGAAGATATTTTTCAACATTTATTTGTCCTGAACTAATAACTGTATTGGTTTCACTTACTAGTCGCTTTCCAACATCGTAATAGAACGATATAAATAAACCTTGAGTTGGTAACCAATAGTCATTGCGATAATCAATTACACCATCAATATAAACAGCCTGAGTGGTTAGATTAGATAATCCAAGTGAGTCACCTTTGGCGGTAGAATTGATTTTTGTATTCTTTCCGCCAAAACCCACTTTCCCTATACCCGGGACTGTTTTAATAATTCCTACAGCTGATTTGGTATTTACATAATTCCCCTCACGCAAATCCTGATTATAAGCTACGCTTACGCCAATCGGCAGACCAAACGGATGTGGTTCTTCGTATCTTAGATTTAATATTTGTGATTCTTTATCCAATCGCTTCCAATGCAAGTCCACACTATTTGCTGTTCTCCATTGATTTTCCAAGTGAATATCCATTTGTCCGTTTACCGACCACTTCTGTTCTTCGGAGCGCGATGCACCAATCAATCCTGAAAAATAATTGTTGAAATTAGTTTTTACATCAATCATTGCTCCAACTTTATTTTTTTTATTGACTCCGAAGTATATCTCCGAATTTTCCATGATAAATGGGTTGCTTTTAACAATCACATTAAATATCTTTTTTGTTTTGATTTTAGGAGTTGATTCTATCAGTGGTTTAAATATTTGATTTAAAACAGATATTCTTATATCATCATCATTTTTAAAAATAATTGTATCAATGGTTACATCAATTGTTTTTCTGTTGTATTGTATTAAACTGTCAGAACTTATTCGGTCAAGTATGAAAAATTCACCGATACCTCTATATGTGTTTAGAAGTGAATCAAGTTTAATATTAATATCATCATAATTGCTAACTGCAAGCGTATCAATATTACCAATTACAACTTTTTTCGATTGACCAAACAATTGAACTGCAATCAATAGTATTAAATATAATTTAAAAATATGCACGCAATTCTCCGGACAGAGTTACGAAATCATTATATCTTGAGTTATCAATGTAACTGGCATTTACATTTAAGGATAAATTTTTTCCTAATAATACTTGTCCTTGAACATTTACTGAAATGGATTGGCCTAGAGGTAAACCATTCAAAGCTTCGGGAGGAATAACTGATTTATCATTCGATTCAATAGCGTTAAATAATTCAGTACGTACTTTTAATCTACTTGTTGAACTTATAAATCGCTGACTTTCGAACTTTACACCATAAGCATATGCTGAAAAAGACTTTTGATTATGAATACCATTATCTTTACCGCCTAATGCTGAAACAGAAAATTGCCATTTTCTCTCTATATTCCATTTAAGCTCTTCTTCCGACCACCAACCATCAACATTCCTATTTCTCAAATTAGAGAATCCTGAAGAGTTCTCAAAATTATGCGTTTCAATTTTAAGAATTGAGTGAAATTCTTCTTTAATTGGTTCACGCCACTCGATACCGTATTCCATCTGACTTCGCAGATCATTTCCGCGCGGATCTGCTCCCAACAAATCCTGCGAATATATTGCCCAATTTCTAATTCTTCTCGTTATACCTTGCGGATTATAATCAATTTCATTTCTCAAGTACACTTTTGATTGGGCTATTTCATCATCAAATAAATCTGGTTCTGCAATTTTATTTATTGTAAAGGATTTTCCTTTAAATTCAGTTCGTAATTCAGAACTCACTTCGATATATTTTAACAATGCAATTGTTGTCTTGCCGAAATCGATAAACAATCGCTGTGAAGCGATAAAATGTGTAATTAAATCACGGTCACCGGTCAATATTGTATGGTTTATATAAGCACCGTTCGGGTCACTAATATACTCGTTAAATTCTTCATCGTAACGATAAGAACCAAGACCAACACCGATTGAATCATAAACCACTGCCCGTGATTCTGTGTACGTTTCCTCAAGTTTTGAGTGCAACTCCCAACGGAACGGATTTGTTTTATTATTGAAACGGATATTTGCTAATCCTATGGCATAGTCTAATTTTTCATTTTTAACGAAATTATCCGATATCCGTTTTTTAAAGACGATTTTTCCTGACCATCCATTTGCAAATGTACCATTAATATCCAATTCACCGAATATTCCATCTTGAATAATATCCATTTCTGTTGAATCTGTATCATTCGCTTTAAAATCAATTCTTCGAGTTATCGATGCTGCAATATTTTGGTTCTCTTTAGTGAATAAAAATCCCAATTTTTCAACATCAAATTTGTGATTATCCTTTTCGTATTCACCTTTATAACTAACGATTGGATGAAAATTACCGGGAAGTAACATTCCGTCGATATTAAGTTGATAATAATTTGATTTTTCAGACTTAACTCTATTTATATACGAATCGAATTTTGGAATAAATTTTGTATTACTGCTGATCTGTCCGGTTAATCGACTCCTTTTTCCTAATAATGAATTATACTGTGACCAATCAATTTGTGAGTTAAAAGATTTATCTATTTTAAAATTGAATCCGCTCGAAAAAAGCGACTCTTTACTTTCATCTTCAGATTGTATATTCCAATCTCTGTTAAATTGGGCATTGCGTTCTCGGCTTATTTCTCTAAATCGATTTGATCTGCTCCAATTAGTAA
>JAHJCW010000035.1 GCA_018812885.1 bacterium
GGGGTTACAGATGGTAGTTTAATTCGCATTATTCGTGCTCCGTATTTCGGAAAAATAGGTATAGTGAAATCCTTACCAAATGAATTACAAAAAATGGAATCAGAAACAATGGTACGAGTTGCCGAAGTTGAAATTGATGGAGAAATATTAGTTGTTCCAAGAGCTAATCTTGAAATGGTTGAAACGGATTAAAGGGTTTATGATTAATGGTTAATGGATGATGGAAAATGGAGAACTTGTCTAGAGTAATAAAGTGAAGATTAATGAAAGAATTAGGTATTTCAATTAGAGAGAATAAAGAATCTGAGGTTACTGTAGCTGAAAAAGAAGCAATTACAAGAATTGCTCAAAAAATTATAGACAGAGGTTTCGTTACTCCGGCAGTATTTTTCTTGGAATTGATGAAACCTTTATCTTTGTTGGGAAGTCACGCGCTTGTATTTTTTGGACCAATCATTACTGCATTTGTAAGACAAGATAAATATTATCGCGCTGCAGAATTGTTGGAAGATCCGAAAAATGTTGAATTTTTAATATCTGAAATAGAAAGAATTGATGAAGAAATTAATAAAAATAAATCAAAAGAGGTAAAATCGTGAACGATAAGAAATTTTGGTTCACATTTGGCATAATATTGATTGCATTTATAATCTACTGGCTACTTGGGCATCCTTTTTTCATTGTTGAAAGAGTTACGATGCTCTATGCTATATTGTTAGCAGCAGCGATGCTTATATTTTATATCAATAAAGCCAAACGTGGAGAAAAGATATATCTGCGAGCCATTCCGGGACTGAAAGCTTTTGAAGAAGCGGTTGGTCGTGCAACTGAAATGGGTAAACCTGTATTATATGTTCCAGGAATTCAAGATATGGACCAAGTTGAAACGGTTGCTGGTGTTATTATTCTTGGTCATGTAGCAAAAATGACTGCACGATATGAAACTGCATTAAATGTTCCGGTTGCACGATCAATTGTTATGAAAGCTGGTCGCGAATCTGTTCGAGAAGCATATATAGTGGAAGGCCGTCCCGATCTATTTCATGAAGATATGGTACATTATCTCACTGATGATCAATTTGCTTACGCTGCCGGTGTTAATGGAATTATGATGCGTGAAAAACCTGCAGCTGTATTTTATCAAGGTAAATTTTATGCTGAATCTCTGATTCTCGCTGAGACGGGCAATTCAATCGGCGCAATTCAGATAGCAGGAACAGCATCGCCGGCACAGATCCCATTCTTTGTCACTGCATGCGATTATACGCTAATTGGCGAGGAATTCTTTGCTGCTAGTGCATATTTATCGGAAGATCCTCAATTGATTGGTGCAGTAAAAGGTATGGATATTCTTAAGGTTATGATTATAGCGATAATAGCTCTATCAATTTTCTTAAGAGTATTCAATGATTTGGGGTGGATCAATTTTGATATACTTAAATATTTAACTATCCAATAGAGAGGAATTTATGTTTTGGAAACGACAAATACCCATAGCGATTGTAGCACTCGTTGGAACGCTAACCCTTTTTGGATGGTTTGTAGATCAACCTGATATTAAATCGTTCGTCGATGACGATGCTACACAGTGGTATGACATTTTAGCAAGTTTTGCAATTTTCTTAGGGGCTTTGAATCTATTAAAATTGCAAATGCAAAAAATTATTAAACGTAAAAAAGGTTGGCAATATAGCATTTTTGCTATAGGGGGATTTATATTTGCTTTCACTGTAGGATTTTTGATGAGAGGAGCTTATACGGTTAATATCAATTCAGCAGGAGAAACTCCGCAAGTTGTTGCGCAGGTAGTTGCCGGTGAAATTGGAGGGACTATTCAAGCATCTGAAGTCCTTTTAGGATTAATTGAAGAAGATGCCCCGTTAATGTTAGAAAAAGTTCATTTCACAGGAAAATCCGTTAATAAGGTTGCCAACCAATTAAAAGAAAGTGGCGCGGATGCTAAAATTATACCTGCGAGTTGGGGTGCACATCTAACAACAAATGGTTCATTTTTTAATTGGATGTTCTTTAAAGTATTTACTCCACTATCAGCGACTATGTTTGCATTGCTTGCATTTCTTGTCGCCTCTGCAGCGTACCGAGCATTTAGGATAAGGAATTTTGAGGCTACGCTACTATTAGGTTCAGGTATAATAATAATGTTAGGTAGAGTTCCAATCGGAAGTAAAATATCGAGTTGGTTTGTGCTATATGTTATAGTATTACTCTTAGGCGTAATAGTCAATTCGTGGAAAAGAAACAGGATTCTCACTTTTAGTACTGTAGGAATCGGTATAATTCTTGTAACAATAGCCGGAATCTATATGGGTTGGCCTATTGATAGACCTGCTTTTGCATACTTACCAAAACTCCAAGATTGGATATATTTAGTTCCTAATATCGCTGGCGCAAGAGCGATTATGATCGGGATTGGATTAGGTGTATTTGCTACATCTATTCGATATATTCTTGGAATTGAAAAATCATATATCGGGGAGTAGCAAGATGAAAAAATTAGCAGACTTAGTAATAAAATTAGGGAATGTTGATCGTCGATGGATTTTTATAATAATTGCAATTGTAGTTATGTATCCATTGTTTAAACCACTAGGTTTACCTATAAGACCTTCAGAATCCTCACAAGAAGTTTTCAATACAATTGATGCTTTACCTCAGGGATCTAAAGTTTTGTTATCATGCGAGTATGGACCAAGCACAAAACCGGAGATTCATCCAATGGCAATTGGCGTATTACGGCATCTCTTTGAAAAGGGCCATCAAGTGTATGTCACCTGTTTATGGCCAGATGGACAGTTTATGGCACGTGAAGCACTTGAACAAGTAGCAGAGAATGAATACAATCTTACTTATGGAGAAGATTACGTTTTACTTGGTTTCCGTCCGGGTAATGAAGCTGTAATCAAAGGAATAGTTAGTGATATTCGCAAGATGTACACAATCGATTCTCGTGCCATACCTATTGCTGATATTCCAATGATGAACGGAATTACGAATATCAGTGATTTTGATTTTCTATTCTCAGCATCTGCAGGATACCCTGGAACTGTAGAATGGGTTCAATTAGCCGCTGATCCTACAGGTATTCCGATGTCAACCGGTGTTACCTCAATCCAAGTAAATGAAGTTATGCCCTATGTAGATGCGGGACAGATTAAAGGAATTCTTGCAGGTATGCCTGGCGCAGCCGAATATGAAAAGTTAATTGGTAAACCCGGAATCGGAACATCAGGTATGGATGCTCAATCAATTGCACACGTAGTAATTGTCTTGTTCATCATTTTTGGAAATATTGCATATTACTTGGAGCGTCAACGCTCCAAGAAAACATTTTAGGAGGTGAGTATGTTTAGTGCAGAAATTGTAGGTGCTTGGATTGCAGTGTTCTTGACACTGGCAATATTTTCATACTTATATCGTGATAATCCGTTCTATAAAATTGCTGAACATATTTTTGTAGGTGTATCTGCCGGTTATTGGGCTTCCATGTACTTTTGGACACAGATTCAACCGAATTTATTTGGTAGATTGTGGCCTGCTTTACATGAAGGACTTTCATTAGGATTTTTAGGCAAGCTATGGTACGCAATTTATAACTTCTTCAATTTGATATATCCACCGGCCTTCCCTGATGGCGGTGTAGCGACCGGACATGGAATGCAATTAACATATATAATTCCATTAATTTTAGGAATTATGATGCTATTAAGTGTGTTCTCAAAGTTTAGCTGGTTTGCAAGATGGGGAATTTGTTATGTTGTTGGTATGGCAGCCGGTTTACGCGCCTATGGATTCCTTAATTCAAATGTAATTGGTCAGGTAAAAGGTTCTGTCATTCCACTTGTTGGCGATGTTTCTACCGGAGCTATAATAAATGGAATAATTCTTTTGATTGGAACTATATCGGGTTTATTGTATTTTTATTTTTCCAAAGAGCATAAAGGATGGTTTGGTACAGTTGGTAAAATTGGAATATATTTCCTGATGATTTCATTTGGTGCATCTTTTGGATTTGCCGTCATGGGACGTATTTCCTTGTTGATAGGTCGATTTACAGACTTAAAATCATTTGGTGGTGCCGCTTATCATCACGCTTCATTATGGATTTTAGCAGCAATGGTTATTTTACTCGGAATATGGAGTTTTTTCAATAAAGAAGAAAAAGCCACAAAAGGTGTTCCAATAAAATAAAGTAGTCTGATTTTGTATAGGTAAAAGGGCGTTTCATATTTTGGAATGCCCTTTTTATTAATAGGACACGGATTGAAGAGATTACCACTGAATATTCAATCTCTAAATATTAAAAACCGTGTAATTCCGTTACATCCGAAAAATCTGTGTTCTATCAATTAGAATACATTTTTTCTTCTTTTTAAACTGCGTAATTTTAAGGTTAATTTAGTAGTATTATTTTATTTTAATTGTTCAAGGGATATCATGAAAACTAACGAAATATTAAGTGAATTAGGAATTGAAAAAATTAATTATGGAGCATGTGCCGGTTCCGATGATTGGTATAAAACAACAAATGTAGGGAGGTTAGATTCTATTAATCCTGCAAATGGGGAAGTTATAGCATCAGTTTATCAATGCTCATTAGATGATTATAAATCAGTAGCAGAAAAGTCTTATGCTGCATTTTTAGAATGGAGAAGGGTTCCGGCTCCATTACGTGGACAGTTAGTACGAGAAATGGCCAATGCTCTACGCGATAAGAAAGATGCCCTTGGAAGTTTGGTAACTTTAGAAATGGGTAAAATCAAGCAAGAAGGAGATGGTGAAGTGCAAGAAATGATAGACATTGCAGATTTTGCTGTTGGACAATCAAGAATGTTATACGGAAAAACAATGCACTCAGAAAGACCTGACCATAGAATGTATGAACAGTGGCATCCACTTGGTCCGATTGGTGTAATATCCGCATTTAATTTCCCTGTAGCAGTATGGGCCTGGAATGCTTTCATAGCAGCTATTTGCGGAGATACAACAATTTGGAAACCGTCATCCAAAACTCCATTGACTGGAATTGCAGTACAAAATATATGTAACAATGTTCTTAAGCGTAATGGGCATCCGGGTATATTTAGTCTGGTTATTGGTCGCGGTTCAATGATTGGCGAAGAATTAATAAAAGATAAAAGGTTACCATTAGTTTCATTTACAGGTTCAACTGCGATGGGGAAAAGAGTTTCAGAAGTTGTTGCAAGACGGTTGGGTCGCACAATCCTTGAGCTGGGTGGAAATAATGCTATAATTGTTGATGAATCTGCTGATATGGACATGGTAATTCCGGCGGTAATGTTTGGTGCAGTTGGAACAGCGGGACAAAGATGTACGAGTACTCGTCGTATAATAATCCAAGAAAAATTATACGATAGTTTTGTAAAACGATTGGTTAGTGCCTACAAGCAAGTAAAAATTGGTGATCCTTTAAAACCGGAAACCTTAATGGGACCGGTTGTTGATGCTTCAGCTGTGGAAATATATAAAAATGCAATTAAGAAGATTAAAGAACAAAATGGTAAAATATTATTTGGCGGAAATGTTATCAATAGCGATGGTTTTTACATAGAGCCGACAATCGTTAAAGCAAAGAGTGAATGGGAAATCGTACAAAATGAAACATTTGCTCCAATTTTATATATTATTACTTATAAAGATATAGAGGAAGCAATTGATATTCATAACGATGTACCGCAGGGATTATCATCAGCAATTTTTACCAAAAATGTACTAAATGCCGAGAAATTCTTATCGGCACGCGGGAGTGATTGTGGCATTGCGAATATTAACATCGGGACTTCAGGGGCGGAAATCGGCGGAGCGTTTGGTGGCGAAAAAGAAACAGGTGGCGGACGTGAATCTGGTTCCGATGCATGGAAACAATATATGCGAAGACAAACAAATACGATAAATTGGAGTACTGAATTACCATTGGCACAGGGTATTAAATTTGATTTAGGTTAAAATGTACTAGGAGATAGAATGATTAAGATTTCAGCAGATGCTGTAAGAAATACAATTGGAAAACATATGTTAGCAGACGGCTTGGATCCCATTGTTGATTTGAAGAAGAGCCACGGAAGTTGGTTTGTTGATAAACGTGATGGGCGAGAATACTTGGATTTGTTCTCTATGTTTGCTTCGATGCCAATTGGTTACAATCATCCTTATTTACTTGAAAGATCAGATAAATTCCGTGATGTAGCTATTAATAAGCCAACGAATTCCGATATATATTCAACAGAAATGGCAGAATTTGTTGATACTATGGCAAGAATTGCTCAACCTTCATATTTGTCGTATGCTTTCTATGTTGCAGGTGGCGCTTTAGGGGTAGAAAATGCACTCAAAGCTTCTTTTGATTGGAAAGTTCGTAAGAATATTGCAAAAGGGAATGGAGAATTAGGTTCAAAAGTCATTCATTTTCATGGGTGTTTTCATGGAAGAACAGGTTATACTTTGTCTTTAACAAATTCTCACGATAAACGCAAAACAATGTATTTCCCTCAATTTGATTGGCCGCGTATTTCTACGCCATCAATTCAGTTTCCTTTAAACGATGTTAATTTAAAATCTGTTCAGGCTCGTGAGAAACAAGCTATTGGCGAAATCAAAAAAGCAATTCAATCTAATCCAAATGATATTGCTGCTTTAATTATTGAACCGATTCAGGGCGAAGGCGGCGATAATCACTTCCGAGCTGAGTTTATGAAAAAATTGAGAACAATTTGCGATGAAAATGACATCATATTCATTTATGATGAAGTTCAAACCGGAATTGCATTAACCGGCAAAATGTGGGCACATGAGCATTTTGGAAAAGAAGCATTGCCTGATATGATTTGTTTTGGCAAGAAAACACAAGTTTGTGGATTCTTTGCGAGTAAAAGAATAGACGAAGTTGAAAATAATGTATTCCACGAATCAGCACGACTAAACTCCACTTGGGGCGGCAATTTAGTTGATATGGTTAGATTCAGCATGTATCTTGAGGTAATCGAGCAAGAAAAGCTTGTTGATAAAGCTGTAGTCAATGGTAAATATTTGCTTCAAGAGATAAATAAGATACAATCTGATTTTCCTAAAGTGATTTATAATGTACGCGGAAAAGGACTATTTTGTGCTTGTGATCTTGAATCAGGCGAAAAACGGGATAAATTGCGTGGATTGATACAGGAAGAAGGAGCAATTATGCTAGGCTGTGGTCCAAAAACAATTAGATTTAGACCGCCGGTTAACATTTTAACGGAAGAAATTGATTACGGTATTGAAAGAATTCGAAAAGCCATAATACGTCTGTGAATCAATTAAAAGATATTGGTATTGTTTATATAGTTTCTACTCCTATCGGAAATTTAAGTGACATCACATTCAGAGCAGTAGAAACACTAAAAGCCGTACCATTAATTGCTGCTGAAGATACTCGCAAAACCAAAATATTACTCAATCACTATAAAATAATAACACCACTAATTAGCTATTATGAGCACAACCATTTTTCGCGGATTAACAAAATAATTGATCATTTGCAGGATGGTAAAGATATTGCAGTCGTTACTGATGCCGGCACGCCCGGTGTTAGTGATCCTGCTTATAAATTAATTAGAGAAGCAATCGCAATTGGTGCAAAAGTTGAATCAATACCGGGTGCATCAGCTGCCTTAGCAGCGCTAATTTCATCCGGACTGCCAACGGATCGTTTTATTTTTGAAGGTTTTTTACCTCCTAAAAAAGGAAGAAGAAAACGTCTGCTAGCATTAGAAACGGAAACGGCTACGATAATATTATTTGAAAATCCAAAAAGGATAAAAAGGACATTAACTGATATTTTAGAATCCATTGGAAATCGACCCGCTGTAGTATGTCGTGAATTGACTAAACTATATGAAGAAATTATTCGTGGAACAGTTGAGGAACTTTTAGCGTACTTTTCTAAGCATGAGGTAAAGGGTGAATGCGTAATATTAATTGGTAAGGATGATGAGAATGTCCAATTTTAAAAAAGGCAAATTCATTACATTTGAAGGAATTGATGGCTGTGGTAAATCTACGCAAGTGAAAATGCTTGTTAAAAAGTTAGAACAATTGAATATTGACGTTATTACTATACGTGAACCCGGCGGAACAAGAATATCGGAATCAATTCGTGAAATATTATTATATCGTGATATTCATGAATTAGGGGAAAGGACCGAAGCTCTACTAATGACAGCAAGCCGAGCGCAACTAACAAAGGAAGTAATTATTCCTGCCCTAAATAAAGGTACATTAGTTATAGCTGATAGATATGCAGATTCAACAATAGCATATCAAGGTGGCGGGAGAAAAATTAAAATAGATAGATTAGATGAATTAAATCAATTTGCGACATATGGTACAGTGCCTGATTTAACCTTTTTTATCGATGTTTTACCCGATGAGGGGGCACGGCGTCAAAATACTAAAGATCGTATCGAACAAGCAGGAATTGATTTTCAAAGGCGAGCGAGAGATTCATATTTAGAATTAGCTAAAAAATATTCTAATAGGATTGTTGTTATTGATGGTAAAACCGATATTGATACAATACATAAAAATATTTGGAAGGAATTTAAACAAAGAATTTTAGAGAAATAAAATGAGAAAAAAATTAAAGATTATTTTAACAAGTATCGGCTTAACTATCGTAGCAGTAGTTGTAATTGCAGCATCCAAATCTGATATTTATGCTGAAATCATGAAGTCGCAAAGACTTATGAATGATGTTTATAAACAATTAATAGCAAATTATGTAGATGATTTTGACGTAGAAGCATTTACACGATCGAGTATCGAAGATATGGTTGGCGAGTTAGATCCATATACGGTTTTCATTGAAGCCGAAGATCGTTATGATCTTGACTTACTAACCACAGGAAAATACGGTGGTGTAGGCATTCAAATCGGTAAACGCGAAGACCAATTGACAGTAATTGCACCTATGGACGACACTCCTGCTAAAAAAGCAGGAATTACTAATGGCGATGTAATCGTTAAAATTGATAGTACATTTACCACCAATTTGAATTTAGATGTAGCTTCAGATATGATTCGTGGACTAAAAGGCACAAAGGTCATTTTAACTATAAAACGGTTTGGTAATGATGAATTAATAGAATTTGAATTAACCAGGGCTGACATTACCGTAAAGGATGTTACTTATGCGGAAATGATAGATGATGATATTGGATATATCCGTTTAACGAGATTTTCAAAAAATTCAGGACCTGAAATGCGCACTGCATTAAATAAATTTGTAGAAAATGATGCATCTGCTTTTATCTTGGATTTAAGAAACAATCCCGGTGGGTTGCTTGGATCTTCAATCGAAATTCTTGAAATGATTGTAAAAAAAGATCAATTATTATTAACTACTAAAGGGCGGAATAAAGAATCTAACAGGGAGATATATTCAAAACGGACACCAATAATTCCCGAAGAAATGGAAATTATAGTTTTGATTAACGAAGGCAGTGCATCGGCTAGCGAAATTGTAGCTGGAACTTTACAGGATTTGGATAGAGCAGTTATAATGGGTAAACGTTCATATGGAAAAGGATTGGTGCAATCCGTGGTTGGATTGGACAAAGATCATGCTTTAAAGATCACTACGGCAAAATATTATACTCCGAGTGGAAGGTTAATACAAAAACCAGGCTATATTAGTGAAAAATTAGTAATCGCTGAAAGCGATGTAGATACGGCTTTCGTAACAGTTGGTGGCCGAATTGTTAAAGGTGGGGGAGGTATCAAACCGGATTTTGAAGTCGATGTTGATTATAATTATCCGCTTACTTATGAGTGTTTGAGGAAAGGTGCATTTTTAAGTTTTGTGCAACAACACAAACAAACCTATTCATCTTTACAAGAAGTAAAGAATGATGAACAATTATTAAATAATTTTCAAGAATATTTGAATGAAATTGATCTGGAAGTGACTACTCCTGGAGAAAAAGCGCTAAGTGATACAAAAATAAGATTATCAGTTATTGACAGCACAAATACAGAATTAAATGCTGCTTTTGAAATTATTGAGAAATTCATTGATAACCATGAAGAGACTTTATTTGCAAAAGAAAGAGATAAGTTATCTGAATTCCTATATGAAGAATTTGCCAGTGTTTACGAGGGAGAAAATGGTAGATTTAAAGAAATGCTGCAATACGATAATACTATTAGTGAAGCGTTAATAATCCTTAAAAATAATACTGTCTATAATGGTGTTTTTGCAGTAGATAATTGAAAATAAATATTTTAAATTCTTGTACTATTTTGGGTGATTAGCTCAGGTGGTTAGA
>JAHJCW010000036.1 GCA_018812885.1 bacterium
CATTGCAGTACTTTTATTTTGGATTTATCGTGTCAATTATCCGTTGCAATTATCCGGGATTGTCTATTTAGTAGTAATATTTGTTGTAGTCCTTTATTATTGGAAATCGCCAATACCACGCTGGAATTTGTTTAGTGCTTCAATTATATTCGGTTTCATTGTATATGTGCGTGCAATACGAGAAATTATACAATTAACACCACTATGGCCCGGAGTTACAATAGGATTGCTTTCAACTGGAATAATTACTATCTCGACATTTTTATTTGTTTCAATCGTGTGGAATAAAATAAAAAGGAATGGAGGCTTCTCACTTATTCCGTCAATTTTAAAGACCTTAATTATATTAATAGGAATAAGACTAGTATGGGATTTAATTATTCTGTTCATTACAAAAATTGGTGACCAGAACGGAACTTTAATGAGTGTTTATCAATTTTTTATGCAAAATGTTATCTTGTATTTTTCTTTAATTATACTTTTTGGATTGATTATTCCACTGATTGTCGTTTTTATTTGGATAAAACAGGTAAAAGCAGCAGACACCAAAGGGAGTTTATTGCTGTCAATTAGTCTATTAATTATAATTTGGTTCAGCGAATTTCTATTTAAATATTTTTTACTCCAATACGGGATTGTTTTATAGATCAATTATATGGTGGAACAGTTAGAACTTTCTTACGTTGAAACCAAACAGAGCTTGTCTTGATTTTGTACAGGAGTAATTGTTGACTGCCAGTCAATGAATGGGTAATTTTGCCCGCTTGTTTTACGTCGGTATTCAATCAAAGCCATGAATAAAGAAGAATTAAGAGAATTAGTTAAAAAAAATGCAAACTTACCTGAGCATATCGCAATTATTATGGATGGCAATGGTCGTTGGGCAAAGCAGCGCTCACTCCCAAGAGTTGCGGGACACCGAGAGGGAATTAATTCTGTAAGAGAGATTACTCGCGTTTGTGGAGAAATTGGCATTAAACATTTAACATTATATACTTTTTCAAAAGAAAATTGGGCACGCCCTCAAACTGAAGTATCGGCATTGATGAAATTGTTATTGACTTCTATTAGAAAAGAAATAAAAAATCTGCATAAGAACAATGTAAAACTCACAACAATTGGTGCTTTTCAAGATTTGCCTAAATCTGCAAGAAAAGGAATTGAGGAAGGGATAGAAATCACCAAGAATAACACAGGATTAAATTTAAATTTGGCACTTAGCTATGGAAGCAGACAGGAAATAATGCAGGCAATACAACATATTGCGAAAATGGTAGATTTAGGTCAATTGAAGATTGACGACATTAACATGGAGCAATTTGAGAATTTACTTTACACTAACAAGATGCCCGACCCAGATTTTTTGATTCGTACTGGTGGTGAGTTTAGAGTTAGCAATTTTTTGTTGTGGCAAATCGCCTACACAGAAATTTTTGTAACTGATGCTTATTGGCCTGCATTCCGTGAAAAAGAATTACTTGAAGCAATTATAGATTTTCAATCCCGAGAACGCAGATTTGGGAAAATAGCAGAATAAATTTTATGAATAAATTTTTATCAATATCACTATTAGCCTTATTATTAATTAATATAAATACAATTTTTGCTCAGCCTCAGCAGAAAATAGAGTTAAAAGGAGTTGAGATTAAAGGAAACACTTTAACCAATTCCGATGTAATTATTTTCACTTCAGGATTAAAAGAAGGCAATGTTTTAAAAGCTGGTGATTTTTCGCGCGGTGTCCAACAATTATGGAAATCCGGACTTTTTAATGATGTACAAATTTACGTTAATGATGAAACTGAAGACGGGATTTCTATCACAATTGAAGTAGATGAAGCTCCTGTTTTGGGTGAAATAATCATTATTGGTGATAAAAAAGTAAGTAAAAAAAAGATTGAAGAAGCAATCGGTTTACGAACTGGGCAAAGAATTCCGGAATTTCAAATAGAAGCCGGAAAGTCAAAAATATTGGACTTATATTCTGAGGAGGGATTTTTATTAGCTATCATTGATGTATCAATAGAGGAGATAAAAGGAGATACGTCCGTTGCTAATCAGAAAAGAAACGAAAATATACGAAATTTGAAGTTCAATATAAAAGAGGGTCATCGGGTAAAGATTGACGATATAAATTTTGTTGGTAATGAAAATATCTCTGACTTAAGACTTCGTAGGACACTTAAAGAAACAAAGCAACAGCGTTGGTATTTTTTCTGGCGATCATCGTTTGACGAAAACAAATTTCAAGATGATAAAGAGAAATTAAAGGCATTTTATCAAAAACGTGGCTATCGGGATGCGATGACAGTTACCGATTCTATTTCTTATAGTTCTGACAAAAAGAAAATGAATATATGGTTAACATTAAATGAAGGACCAAAATATTATTATCGCAATTTTAATTGGGTTGGAAATGAACTATATACTGATGAACAATTAAATAGTGCATTAGGAATTTCTAATGGCGATGCTTACAATGAAGAGGATCTGCAGAAAGGACTTTATGAACGCGCCCAATCCTTATATATGGACAAAGGTTATATTTATAGTAATTTAATTCCGGAAATTACTCCAGTTGGGATAGACTCAATCGATGTTAATATATCTGTTATTGAGAATCAAAAGGTTTATGTAAGAAATATCAATATTTCAGGCAATACAAGAACGCGTGAGAACGTAATTCGCCGAGAGTTGAAATTATATCCTGGAGATGTGTTCAGCAGACAAAAGTTAATTCGCAGTCAGCGGGAGGTATGGATATTAAATTATTTCGGGAATGTTGTTCCCGATGTCATACCCGTCGATGATGAAAAAGTTGATTTAGAAATAACGGTTGAGGAAAAATCTTCGGAACGGGCAAATTTAAATGTGGGATACACTAAAGAATATGGAATGACCGGTGGCGGAGGAATTGAGTTTATGAATTTTCGAGGTAAGGGACAGAGATTTGTGTTAAGCGCATCAACGGGTCTATCGGGTGGTTCCTCTTATAATTATTATGCTGGTAATCAGTCCAAGTATCATTCATTTAGTTTGAGTTTTACTGACCCTATGATAAACGATACTCCTAATCTGATCGGCGGTTCTCTGTTCTATTCATTTCGTGGTGCCTCGACACAATATTATTATCCATTAGATTTAACGGTAATGGGTGGCTCATTAATGTGGGGTCGCAGATTCCGGTGGCCCGATGACTTTTTCCGCGGACAATGGGGATTTCAGGTTACTAAAAAAGTTTATAACGGTACACAAGAGGATTTGAATCTATATACAGGGGGATTGGAACATTCAGTAGGAATAAACATTTCGC
>JAHJCW010000037.1 GCA_018812885.1 bacterium
CTACAACTATTATATCTTTAATGAGACCTAAATAAACACTGAATTTTAATAGTTTATCAGGATTCATAGATTAGTTAAAACTTATTTTTAAATTACAAATTTATTCACACTTCGAAAAACCACAACCAGGGCAGTTAACACAGCCACCTTCATGGCGTATTGGTCCACCGCAATCCGGGCAGGTTTTGATGTTCTTAAATGTAAAGTCCTTTACTTTGGGGTTTTTTTCTTCGGTCTCGGTTGCCATGGTGAATTGCATGGAATGTCCCTCGCCATTGCTTGGCAGGGCATCACCGCGTTCTTTAAGATAGTCATCGAGCGCTTTGCCGATGGCGTCGGGAGTGGAGAGTATCAGTCGTCCGCTTTCCCAATTGGGGCTTGGTCCGCTTATTCCTTTTAATTGTTTAACGATCGCTTTCGGATTAATGCCGGAACGCAAAGCCAGGGAAATTAAGCGGCTGATTGCCTCCGATTGTGCGGCGGCATGTCCGCCCGCTTTACCAATGGCGGTGAATACTTCGCATAAGCCGTCCTCATCTTCATTGATGGTAATGTACAAGGTTCCCTCGCCGGTGCGGATGCGCTGTGTAACGCCTTGCGTCATAATTGGTCTCAAGCGTGGTCCGGGATTAACTTTCGGTATTTTTTTAAGCTTGGCGACCGGTTCATGAAATTTTATTTCCGGTTCGGTCGCAACGGAGTGAAGATCCCGATTTATCGGGACAGTTTTTATTTCGACATCATCAGTTATTTCAATTATCGGTTTTTCTTCCTGCTTCGCAGGTTTTTTATTGGTTATCAAGATGCCTTCCCGCGAGCCTTCGCGATATACCGTAATGCCTTTTAATCCGGCTTTATAGGCTTTCATGTAAATGTCTGCCACGGTTTCCACGGGTGTGTCTTCCGCAAGATTAACGGTGGAGGAAATTGAGCTGTCGATATATTTTTGAATGATACCTTGCATTTTCACGCGGAAAAATGGGTCTATGTTGTGCGCTGTCACGATGTAATCCGGCAGGTTCTTATCATCACCGAATAATTTCTTGATGATCGGATGAATTACAGTGTACTCGTCAAACCTCTTTCCGTAGCCGTCATTGCGTTTTACACGCCGTTTATACGATGTTTCGAAGATTGGCTCGATCCCGCTAGTAACGCGCGCTACGATGGCGCCGCTGCCGGTTGGTGCAACAGTAGTAATAGTGGAGTTACGGATTCCGTGCTTTTCGATATCATCTCTTATAGACTTTGGCAAATTTTTGATGAATTTACTTTTTCCGTACCCCTCCCATTTATAATTCGGGAAACTGCCTTTTTCAATTCCGAGTTTTACACTTGTGTCGTAGGCAGTATTGCGGAACATCTCCATAATTTGGTCAACGGTTTGGAGTCCGTCTTCGCTATCGTATTTGATGCCCATTTTAACCAGCATATCACCCAGTCCTAAAATTCCGAGCCCGATCCGGCGGTCATTTATGGCGTTCTGCTTTTGTATCTCAAGGGCATGGCGTTCCAAATTGTAATCCACGATGTTATACAAAAATCGTGTGGCAATACCGACAGTTTCCTTGAATTCATCGATCATAAAATTGCCTTCACTATCAACAAAGCGTTCCAAGTTTATCGCACCTAAGTTACAGCAGCCGCCATTTGGCAAGGGCTGTTCCGCACAGGGATTTGTTGATACTAGGGGAGAGCAATATTCCGCATTATGATATTCACGCATTGTGTCCCAAAATATTAATCCGGGTTCGGCGCTGTTGTGGGCGGCGAGGACAATTTTGTCCCACAGTTCTTTGGCGTTTATAGTTTTATATACTGTGCCGCCCCAACGGAGGTTAAACAAATCGTTCTTCTCAACAGCGCGCATAAATTCATGTGTAAGTAAAACAGAAATATTGGAATACTTCACCATATTTTCATCATCGCTCTTAATAGCGATGAATTTTTCGATATCAGGATGATCCACCCGCAAAGTTTGCATATTAGCACCGCGCCTGCCATGCTGTGCGATTGTATTGGTGTTCTCGCTGAAAAGATTCATAAATCCAACCGGTCCGCAAGATTCACCGCCAGTACCGCCAATTTCATCCCCTGATGGACGTAGTATGGAAAGATCGTGACCGCAACCGCCACCATATTTATATGTTAATGCTTCATCCTGGATAGCTTTGTAAATAGATCTAATAGAGTCTTTGTCGATTGCCACAACATAGCAATTATTCAATGTAGATTTGATGTCATTCCTGCTGGCACCGTGCATAATTCTACCGCCGGGAACAAATTTAAAGTCTTCTAAGATTGAGAAGAATTGTGCTTCACAATGTTCTTTGGATTGCGGTGTTTTTTCTACACTGGCGGTAGCTTTCGCAACCCGTTGCCATAATTCCCAAGGATGATTTTCAGAAGGGGTGAGATATTTATTTTTAAGGACATCTGCGCCTAATTGGTCATCTTTATAGTATTGATCTACTCTATACTTTATGGGTATATAACTATCCGGCTTCTCAAGAATACCTTCTTTAAAAGTCGGAACTTCTGTACTTGGAATATTTTGGTCTCTGTTTTCCGCTTCCGGTATCAATACCGGAAAATCCAGCTTTAAGGGTTCTGCCATTCTCTTTCCTAAATTATACCATAATTGCAATACTATCTTTTCAAAAGTCCACTAGAGTTGGCAAGTGAAATCATCTGTTTTTAATTGGTTGGCTTGTCAAATCTATTTACGGATGAAAATCATAGTCAACATAAAAAGTTAAAAATATATATTTGTCGAGGAGAAATATATACGAAAATTATTTATACACAAGTTATCCACACGCCCAATTGTGTGGTTTGCACAAAATAACTAGTCAACTTAAAAGACAAATTTTTCTGGTTCAAAATGGATAGACCCCCCAAACTATTGATAAATCAAAGCATAGCACAATTTGTAATATTTTACTTTAATAATTATTACAATTGTTAAATTCACCCCGCAATGCGGGTGTTGTTCCCCGCTGTTAGCGGGGCAAGAATTTGCTTGATATTGTTATAATAAGGCTAAATGATTAAGTAATTAATTGAAAATTATTATGCGGGTGTAGTTCAATGGTAGAACACCAGCCTTCCAAGCTGGATATGTGAGTTCGATCCTCATCACCCGCTCCAATAGGTGAGAGGAAAAAATATTTCAGAAAAATTTGAGTAATAAAGGCGTGCCTGCGTAGCTCAGTTGGTAGAGCACGTCCTTGGTAAGGACGGGGTCATCGGTTCAAATCCGATCGTAGGCTCTGTATTAGATTTAATAAACAAACAGTAGGAGATAGAAATGGCAAAGGCAAAATATGAGCGAACAAAGCCGCATGTAAACATAGGCACGATAGGACATGTAGATCATGGTAAGACAACGTTAA
>JAHJCW010000038.1 GCA_018812885.1 bacterium
ATTTTTTTTATCTTTTGCATTTTGTAATAACTCCCAAAACCATCTCCTTCCATGTTTCATTATATTGTTTTCTAAATCTCTAATGTGTTGGTAAATAAATTGAGCGTTATTCTCAACTAGTACTTTTTCTTTCTTTTTTTCAAGTTTATCCATTTTATCGACTGTATTATAGTTTATTTATAGCTTGCCGCTAACGGTTGGCGGTATGGGTAGTTGCCGTATTCATAGCTCCATTCCATCCGCATACGAAATACTTTTGTAAAAGTAATAAACTTTTCAAATACTACCAAAGCAGGCAATTACCTATGACCGCTTGTTATCATCTTTTGCTCGCATATTCGTCAGTTTAGAAGATTTGTTTGTGTTTAGTAATGTCTTTGAAATTTAGTTTTTTTAGGGGGGAAAAGATTTTTTATTTTTCTTTCAGGGTAGAGCAGGCAAGCTCTTTTGCAAAGCTTTGGATTGCGTGAGGGCTTGTGTGGCTTTGCAAATGTGCTTGACTGCGAAGGGTCTGGCTGTTTGTCGTTTTTTCAGGTAAGATTTTAACTATGTAATTAACAAGTCAATATTCAATTATTCAATCACCATTTTCCTTTTATAAATCTCATCATTTGAAGTTGCGATGATCATGTAGATTCCGGGAGATAGCCTGTTATGCATATCCATTGCTTCCAATACAGAGCCATTTATATCAGAAAATATAACTTTTGAATAAAATTCTTTACCAAGAATATCCAAAACAACTACTAATACTTCCTTCTTAGAAGCTAAGCCTTCTATATTTACATATAAATCCTGTCCTTTATAAACAGGAACCGGATATACATTAAATGTTATATTATTAGTTAATGAAACAATACATTCAACAGGTATTATTTCCGAAAAAGTAAATTTTCCGTCAAAATCAGTTTGTTTTAAACGATAATAAGATAATCCGCTATATGCCGCTCTGTCTGTTACAGAGTAGTACTGGATTTTATTACTATTTCCTGCACCCGGTACATCTACAACAAAGTCGAATATTTCGGCATTCCTGCTTCTTTCGACGGTAAAATAATCATTATTAGTTTCAGAGGCTGTTGTCCAGATGATTTCTGCGATATTTCCATTACAATCTGCACCAAAATAAAGTAATTCGATGGGTAGCGGTTGATCAGCTCTGGTAACTGCCCAAATTGAGAACGTTGTAATACCTGGTACTACAACAGTATTATTTCCGGGCGCTGTATTGCTTGTCTGACCTGCTAATGGAGTCTGCCAGATATCATCACCACTATTATATCGCTGTGCGATCATATCATCAACCTTTTCTCCGTTGATAGGTTCTTCATCCGTCTCGGCATAAGTAAATGTTACTGTTGCAGTAGGCGTACCGGTTGAAGCTATCTCCCAAAACCTTTTTACAATATTTCCTGCATTTCCCGGATCACCGCCTCCGGTTACAACACCATCTAAATTAGTTATATCAGTAGGTTTGTCATCATAAACCGTTGCAGCATCCGAGCCGTCGCTTGGAAAAGTCGAAATCGTTACATTACCGGCATCCCCGGCAGTGAGATTAAATTTAAAAAAGACATCTTTTGTTCCGTCAACGCTAAATGGAAAAACATGCTCTCCTGTTGTGGTTGAAATGTTCAATTGTACCTGACTGTCGAAGCCTAAATCTTCTGAGCTGCTTTTGATATATCCATTAGTATATGCAACAGCGGTTGTTGCATCATTATCAATAATTATTTTTTTTGAGTTCAGGTCTAATGCCCCGGTGGTAAGCGTTAAAACATCTTCTATCGTATTATCGGTTACTCCAAGAATGACATCCCCGGCTGATTTATCAATTTCCATGTCTTCAAAAATAGTCAGCGTACCACCTCCTATTGTTTGATTAGTAGTTCCTGTAAATTTAACAAGACCAACATCATTTCTCGTTTCAAAAACATTATTCCCTGCATCGTTTGTCCAGTCACCTTCAACTATCATAGTGCCGTCACTGTTTATTCTGCCATCAGTGCCATTTGTCTGGTTTGTATAATCTCCATCTGCATCTCCGTCAATTATTACATAATAACTGGTTCCGATTGTTATGTAACCGCCGTCATTTATTATTCCTTGTGAAGAAGCAAGGCTTGGAATGAAAAAGACTATTATTAGAAATACTAACTTGTTATAATTTAGTATTTCTTTCTTACAAATATTTAGATTCATATTTATTCTTGTTTCCAAAATTTTAAAATTTAACAATAAAACAATTATCCAATCCTTTAATCTAAAATCCTAAAATCCAAATCACTTCTCAATCTTTTCTTCAGTTTTTTTTTAAGTATTTCTTTTTACATGATACTTATAGTCTTTTACAATATTTTTTTTTTTGTTGCCGGCATACATTTTGCTATTAGTTTTTTATTTATACTCAAGGCTAATTCTTCTTTTGCTCTAAACGATTAGTTTTATTTATTGCATCTTCTTTCTTTTGTCTTTGCATTGGTGATTTTATCTTTTTGCCTTCTATCGCTTTATTTATCGGGTTTCCTTCTAAAAAAACCTGTTTTGCAGATTTTGGCGGAGTATCGAATCTTAATTGCTGACCATCCCACCATATAGGTAAAGCAGAATTCTGTAAATCACTTTCGTTGAACATAACACCATCCATGTTGGTTTCATAAGATTTTGAAAGTAACTCTGGTGGGTTTTGCGGATTTTCATATCCTTTACGGGTTCCAATAGCAATCCATGTGAATGTAAGAGGTTGACTCTTTATTTCTTCTTCCGACGAATCATCAATAATTTTAAAACCTCCCTTCGATGAATTATCAATATAGAGATTTGCACTGCGACCTATTGGTGTAACTGTTACAATAACAGGATCGGTATCTGAAATTACATCACGAAAAGCTGTATTAAAAGAAATATTGGCTTCGCCATTTACTATTGTTGCTGTTCCTTTAGCATATACATCTACTGTCATAGATGCAGGTACATAGGTGGGAATTCTTTCGGCATTGCCAGATACATCTGATAAAATAGTAATAATATCATTTGTAAACTGTTTACCATGCAAATACAAACTGTATCGTTCTCCGGAAACATTCAGTCCATAAATATTGCCCCTTATCCATCCACCCATAAGGTCGCCATATCCTCCCATACCCATACTGGTTGCAACATGATTAGTTCCCTTAGCAGTAGTTGTAACTCCGCCAACATAGCATAATCCAAATGTACTTCCAACACTATTTACATATCCTAATGCGCCCCAATCATTAGTCCAGTATGTTCCCATAACACCGCCACTTCTTAAACCACCCCAATCCACCACTCCAACAACGCCAAAAGAATATTGGTCAGTCCCAAATGCTCCCCATCCATATACACCGGCATAGTTATTAGACCAGTAATCACTGCCATTATGCCCTGCGGAACTTTCGCCATAAATACCTGTTCCTGCAAAAGTAGATGCATTGGTAGAATTATTTACACCCATTAAAGCATATCCAGCACCAGTACCATAGTGTTCTAATTCCATAGCACACATATCGGTAGTATTACCTGGTCGAATATCACCATAGAAAGCGCCTCCGTCATGTGATGCATAAGCATTAATGGGCCATTCATAACCTGCCAATGAAGATGACATAAACAAATCACCGGCCATTACGGGTGCTGTGCCGCCAATAATTACTTCACCGACAGGAGTAATTCTCATTCTTTCCACATTATTACTCCTTATGGCTACGGGTTGATTATCTGTTGTGCCAAGGAAATATTGAGCGGGATTTGTACCTGTATTTCCTGTAGTGTACCATGCAGGTTTCGGATTAGAACTGAATCTCTCCCATTGACCGCTCCACCAGTAATAACCAGGTGTAACATCATTTGGAAAAGCACCGGCCGTAGCAGTATTATAAACAATTAAGCCAGTTGCAACACCGGCACCAATAGGTGCGTTATTATTTGTTGCTGATAATGCTACTTTGGGCAGGAGAACACCCTTTGTTGTAGAGGAAACCTCAAGTAATGCCGAAGCATTGGGAGTAGCAGTTCCGATGCCAACATTGTCTGTACCCCCATCCACAAATAACATATTAGCATTGTTATTACTTTCTACTCTAAAATCAATATTACTGCTATTTTCATTAAAGACTATATTGCCAC
>JAHJCW010000039.1 GCA_018812885.1 bacterium
ATATATAATCACCCCGAAATTAATTGGCAAACAATCGAGACCGATCATTTTAAAATTCATTTTTATACTGATACTGAAATATTAGCTCGCGAAGCAGCCGGGATTCTTGAATATATTTATCCATTAGTTACTGGCCTATATCAATATGAACCAAAGGAAAAAACACATTTAATATTTACAGATACAGAAGATGTGGCGAACGGTGCTGCCTATTATTATGATAATAAAATAAAAATTTGGGCATCACCGTTGGATATCGCTTTGCGTGGTAATCATAAATGGTTAGAAAATGTCTTAACACATGAGTTTACTCATATTATTTCTATCCAAAAAGCCATGAAAGCCGGCACAGCAATTCAGGGTGGCTTTCTACAATGGATTGGCTATGAAAACGAGACGCATCAAAACGTATTGTACGGTTACCCGAATACGGTTGTTAGTTATCCAATTCCGGCGGCTGTGGTTCCACCTTGGTTAGCAGAAGGAACTGCTCAACATATGTACGGCAATGCCGATTGGGATACATGGGATTCTCATCGTGATATGATTTTGCGAGACCAAGCATTGAATGGTAATTTGCTATCATTTGAAGAGATAAAGACATTCGGAAAATGTGGTATTGGCAATGAATCGATATATAATACCGGATATGCCTTCGTTAATTATATTGCTGAAAAATTTGGAGAAGAAACTCTACGATTAATAATGAATGAACTCTCAAATCCATTTCAATATTCTATAGATAAAGTTATTGAAAAAGCAACAGGAATTGGTGGCAAGGAATTATTTGAACAATATTCGAATGAATTAATAGAAAAATATCGAGAATCTACCAAATCAATCATCGAAGATGTTGAGTATATCAAAATATTACAAGATAACGGTACGACGAATTTATATCCAAAATGGTCAAATGATGGTAGCCGATATGCCTATATTTCCAATAAAGAAAACGATTATTTTAGTCAGACAGATCTTTATACTTACGATTTTGCTTCCGGAGAACATAAAAAAATTGCTTCGGGTGTCCATTCAGCGCCTACATGGGGACCTGGAAACAGTATTATTTATTACAGCAAGATGCCCAAAATGAATGATTTAAAAGGATATCGCTATTACGATCTGTATGCTTATGATATTAAAAAAGATAAGGAAACGAGGTTAACAAAATCGGCTCGTGCTGTGTCACCTGTTTATATCGAATATTTAAATTCGATTGCATATATCGCTATGGATAGTGGGAAACAGAGCATTTTTATATATTCATTGAAATCAGAAAAAACGGAAAGAATTAAAGTTTTTAATGACTCAAGAATACTGCATAATTTAGTTTTTGATGAAAATACAAAAAGTTTATTATTTGACTATACGGTTCGCCATTTCAGAAATGTTGCCTCATTATCATTAGAAGATTATCATGTCGCTGATATTATTTCTACAGATGAAAATGACGAAAGAGATGTTTGTATCACAAATGACGGAAAGTTGCTTTTTTCTACGGATATAAATGGAATTTTTAATATTGTTCAACAAGATACTCTTGATGTAAAAAACATTACTAATGTAAAGAGTGGTGCGTTTATGCCCAACGTCAATAAAAATGGGAAAATGCTGTTTTCATTATATCAAGATGGTGGATATAAAATTGCAATAATCGATACTCCGAGGGTAGTTAATTCAGCTGTTTATTCTAATCTTGGTAAGTCAGAATATAAAACACCTATAAACAATCCGGATGATAGTATTGCTAAAAAATATCATGATAATTTTGCACAAATGTTTGTGATGCCGCGATTAATGATCGACTATAGTACAATTAAACCGGGATTTTATTTTTATTCTAATGAAATGTTAGATAAATTGTCTTTGAGTGGGGGGTTAGCAGTCAATTTAGAAAAAGACATAGATTTTTCTTTTAATTTGGCTTACCGAAAATTGTATCCAACTGTTTATACTGATTTTATGTATTCAACAAGGAATACAGTAGAAAAAACAAAATATTCAGTCTATGATATTGATGATAGATTAAAATTTAGATTTGTTTTAATGCAAGCCGGACTACAATTCCCATTTTTTGGTAATGATGTAATTGATATTTATGCACAATGGCAAAGGTATCGTGCTAACATAAAAGAGAGTATTAGCAATTTAAGTCCTGAAGTTGGATATGCTTACGATTATTATCGTGGTTTGTCGGCAGGTATCAAATTCGGTTGGGATAATATTAAAGCAACCGTTGATAGAGATATTAATCCTTCAAAAGGTTATAAATTCAAAGTAAATATTTCATATGATATGAATGATTTTATCGATGGATTAAATTTATCAGATTCAGGAACATTAGTTGAGAATTTTGCACCGAATAATTTTTTAAAAATTGATGCAAATGGTTCTCTTCACGCGACTATTTTACCATCCAAAAGGGGAACATTAAATTTTACAGCGAAAGGTGGTTGGTTATCTAATTCTTCGGTTGAGTCTTTTTTTAATTATTTTGGTGGTGGAATGGATGGAATTCAAGGTTACCCATACTACAGTTTTGAAGGAACCAATTCTGTTTTTTCAGAAGTTGCCTTGCGAATTCCGATATTTAGGAAAGAGCACCTACCATTAGGCTGGATGATATGGCAAAATTCTACAATTGGTATTGAATATCAAATGGGTGATACTTGGACTCTAACTAAAGATTTTGATTTGAAACAATCGGTTGGTCTGCAATTACGATTTAATGGATTTTCGTTTTATAATTACCCAACAGCATTAGGGTTAGAAGTTCACCACGGTTTAACAAATTTTACTAAACTCTACAATGGTAACAAAGTAAACTACGGCAATGAAAATCGATATTATCTAACTTTACTATTTGGATTCTAATTTGAGAAAAATAATAATATTAATAATAACTCTATCAACTTTAATTTATAGTGAAGATTTATTAAGAAATCTCGATAATCGTTTTGCTATAAATATAGAGTCACAAAATATTATTCGCAGTTCAATATTTTCCAATCCACATGAAATTAATGTCGATAATATCTCAAAATCCCCGATAAAACCAATGATAGCATCTTTAGCGATTCCTGGATTTGGACAATATTTAAATCATTCACCTTGGTGGAAAACAGCATTGTTTGCCGGTGTTGAAGTTGCAGGTATAGCGGGATATATTGTTTGGACAAATAATGCCGATGATATTACCAAAGAATATGAAAATTGGGCAGATGAACATTGGGATATGGACAGTTGGATAAACGGTAGCGCAATTTTGTTAAGTGATATACAATCAAGTGGATATCCCAGTGTTAATGATGTGCGAATTGACGGAAGTCATCACATTACCATTATTGTAAATGGAAGATATCAATCATCACTTGATTTGTTAACAAATCCTAATATTGATTATGTGGAATTACGAGATTGGGATTTTTACGAAGGTATAGGTAAATATGATCAATTTGTAGCCGGATGGGATGATGCAAGATCAAATTGGGAAATCGTGCATAAAAACATCAAGGATGGGGAAGATGAATTAATAGTGATGACTCCTAATAAACAACATTACTTAGATTTACGTAATGATAGTAATGTTCTTTATAAAAATGCTAAATTTGCCGCTAGTGCATTACTGTTTAATCATATTTTTAGCGCATTAGATGCATTGTGGGGCGCTAATAAAAATAAAGAACTATCTTACAAGTTAGACGTATCTATAGGATCTGAATCTAATTATGAAATCAAAGGAATATCCGTTCAATGGAATTTGTAAAGAGAATGACTAAAAACAGAATAATTAATATTTTATTAATACTCACCAGTATAGGAATAATAGTTAGTTGCGCAGGGAAAAAACCGGTAGAGCAATTGCCGCTTGAAGAGAGATATAAACACGGCCAAGAATTTCTTGAGAATAAGAAGTACTACAATGCACAACAGGAATTCCAAATTATTGTATTAAGTGGTTCGCACACCGAATTGGGAGATGATGCTCAATTCTATTTAGCTGAATCGTATTATTTGAATAAAGAATATATTTTAGCAATCTCTGAGTATGAACGATTAACTCGCAAAATGAAATATAGTCCGTTTGTTGAAAAAGCAAGATGGCGGATTTGTGAGGCTTACGTGGCTGAATCGCCCAAATATTATCATGACCAAGCTAATACAGAAAAAGCATTGCAAAAGTTACAAGAATTTATAGAAGAATATCCCGATTCAGAATATCGCGCTAAAGCAAATATAACAGTTAGTAAACTCCGCTATAAATTAGCCGAAAAAGTATACGAGTCAGCATTGTTATATATAAAATTACATGCATACGACTCTGCGATAGTAGCTTTCGAAGATTTATTAAGACAATATTATGATACCGATCTTGCTGAGAAAGCTCATGTTGGAATAATTCAATCGTATTCATTAATGAAAAATGTAGAGGATGCAAAAAATTATTACAAATCTAATGAAAGTAAGATATTGTCAAATGATTTAAAAGAAAAAGCTCTTGAATATATTAGCGCAGCGGGATCGAACAAAAAATAAATGAAAAAATGCATCTTTGGTGGGACATTTGACCCGCCTCATATCGGACATTTATTAATTGCTCAAACAATTTGTGAAGCTGAAGAGTTTGATAAAATTATATTTGTTCCGGCTTTAAAAAATCCACATAAGTCAGTCGGCATCACATCTCCGATTGATAAAAGATTGAAAATGTTAGAAATTGCTGTTGAAGGTAATCCACATTTTGAAATATCTGATATTGAAATTAAGCGAGGAGGAATTTCCTACTCACTTGATACGATTAGACATATTAAAAAGGAACAGAATCTAAAATGTGAAGAATTATATTTTTTAATTGGTAGTGATATACTTAATGATTTTCACAAATGGCATGAACCATTAAAAATATTGGAGGAATGTCAGGTTATTGTTGCCCTGCGACCTGGGTTTCAGCCAAGTTCTATCCCGAATTGGATTTTAAGTGAAATTCAATTTGCCAATATACCACGATTTGAATTATCAGCTACACAAATTAGGAAAAGATGGAGAGAAAACAAAACTATACGATATATGGTGACTCAGCCTGTTTGGGAATTTATTAATGAGAATTCCCTTTATTCCTAATGATTACTAGTGTTCTATATTTAATAGTTGGTGCTGGTTTTTTATTTTTTGGAGCGGATTGGTTAGTAAAAAGCGCAGTATTTTTTGCCAAAAGATTAAAAATATCATCATTAGTAATTGGGCTGACTGTAGTTGCTTTTGGAACGTCGTTGCCGGAGTTAGTAATTAGTCTAAAAGCAGCGCTAACAAATGCTTCTGCTATTGCAATCGGAAATATCGTTGGTTCAAATATAGCAAATGTTGGATTAGTTCTTGGACTCAGCTCATTTATTTTTCCAATGGCAATTTATTACCATGAAATTAAACGAGATTTGTACATTTACCTTTTTGTGTGTATCGTTTTTATAATATTCTTGTCCGATGGAGTTATTACTCGTCTTGAAGGATTTGCATTATTCGCGGGATTGATAATATATACTTGGTCGTGTATTAAATATAAACGTGACCAGAATGTTGAATCTGTGCCTTCAGTTGGAGGAATGTCTAAATCATTGATATTATTTTCATTAGGACTTATTGGATTGTATTTTGGTGCTGAACTATTTATTGCGGGAGCAATTGAACTTGCAAAGATTTTAGGTGTTAGTGAAGCCGTTATTGGAATGTCAGTTGTCGCCCTCGGAACTTCATTACCGGAATTGTCCACTTGCATTGTTGCATCGTTTCGTAACGAGCATTCTATCTCTGTAGGTAACATCATTGGATCAAATTTATTTAATATATTGTCTGTTATTGGTATAGTCGGTATTGTTAAACCGTTAATTATTAACGATGGAATTATGACTTTTGAAATTCCAGTAATGATTGCTTTCGGACTAATACTCATACCTTTAGGATTTGTTAAACAACCCATATCAAGAATATATTCGTTTCTGTTAGTAGCAGCTTATTTTGGATTTATTTACGGTTTATTTTTAAGATAGTTGCGTATAAATTAAATATTATTATAATGATTGGATTCAATAATGTGACGTACACGTATCCTAACGGGATGGGCGTATTTAATGTCCATTTAAGGATATTACCCGGTGAGTTTTACTTTCTAATCGGACCTTCCGGAGCAGGAAAAACAACTATAATTCGATTGATTTATATGGACATGTTCCCGGATAGAGGTGAAATCAACGTAAATCGATTTTCATCAAAAAAGATCAGGAAAAGTAAAATTCCGCAATTAAGACGAGAAATCGGAATGATTCCCCAGAATTTTAACCTATTGAATGATCGAAATTTATTTGAAAATGTTGCTTTACCGCTCCATGTAATTGGTTGTGAAAAAAAAGAAATCCGAGATAGAGTTATGTCACTATTAATAGAAGTTGGTCTGGAAGACAAAGCCTACGAATACCCGAGGGAATTATCAGGAGGAGAACAACAACGAGCATGTATTGCGCGGGGCCTTGTAAAAGATCCAGATATAATTTTAGCAGATGAACCGACAGGAAATTTAGATCCCTCAACTGCAATGCAAATCATGGGATTATTGGAACGAATTAATAGAAAGGGTACTGCAGTTTTGATGACTTCTCATAACTATAGATTAATTAAAGAATTGGGTCACCGTTTTATAGAAATTAAAAATGGAATTATACAAACCGGATGAGTAAAATAATTTATCTGTTTCATGAGGGGATAAGATACGTTTGGAGGCATAAACTATCTGCATTTACGGCTATTGGTTCTGTATTTTTTTCTTTAGTAATAATAGGGATTTTTATAATAGTACAACAAAATTCCCATCAATTAATTGATTACATTAGGTCAAAGTATGAAATTGAAGTATTTTTTGAAGGCAATGTTACTAACGAGGATGCACAACTGATAGTAAATCAAATAAAAGAATTAGATGGTGTGCAATCCATTGCTTTAGTTACAAAAGAGGATGCCTTAGGAATATATCAAGAACAATTTGATGAAAATTTGATTGATATATTAGGGTACAATCCGCTTCCTAATAGCGCTGTTATCAATTTAGAGAAACATGGTAATACAGAAGTAGATATTGGACCGTTAATTGCTAATTTGGAAAAAATTCCCAATGTTGATGAAGTGGTCTATGAAGGTACATTAATCAGACGCGTAGAATACTTTTATAAAACAACCATTAAGATAATATCCTATATTGCTATAGGATTGTTAGTAATTACTATAATTGTAATTTCTAATACGGTAAAACTGTCTGTCTATGCCAAACAAGATCTAATTCAAAATCTACAATCTATCGGCG
This sequence comes from bacterium, assembly GCA_018812885.1. Lineage (GTDB taxonomy): Bacteria > Fidelibacterota > Marinisomatia > Marinisomatales > JAHJCW01 > JAHJCW01. The sequence goes on from JAHJCW010000039.1 coordinate 7,349, forward strand.
CTACAAAGCGATTCATTAAGACACCGTTCATTATAGAAGGTATATTGGAAGGAATAATAGGAGCAATATTAGCAATTGTTGTTTTATTTATTGCAGTGAGAAGTGGAAATACATATTTTACAGATATAATTTCATTTAAAATTATGTTTGATATTACCGGGATTATTTGGTTACTTGGATTCGCGATTTTAATTGGATTAATAGGTAGTTATAGAGGAATTAGGGTATTACTCAAATAAACTCTATGTTGACAGTCAATTTTCGAATGCTCTAACTTTAAAGTTATGGATAAACTCAAATACCATCAATTGAATGAACGGGAAAGTAATCTTTTACGGATTGTAATAGAAGATTATATTGCCGAGAACCGACCGGTCGCATCAAATAATATAAAATTGAAATACGATATTCCTTTTAGTCCTGCTACGATTAGAAACATTTTGGCTAGATTGGAATTCTCCGGATTTCTTAACCATGCTCATACATCGTCGGGACGCGTACCAACCGATTTAGGTTATCGTTATTATGTAGATAATGTTATTAATCAAGATGAAATAGAAACAGGATTGTTCGGAAATGTTCGAGAACAGCTGTTAAATGTATCCGCAAATGTCGATGAATTAATGCAAGGGACTGCTTTAATGCTAGCCAAAATAAGCGGCTTGTTTGGTGTTGTGATTATTTCTGAAGTGCGCCGAAGCATCCTAACTGAGATTGAGTTAGTATCCTTATCATCTGATAGATTATTAATGGTCATTGCTTTGAAATCAGGATTGCTTAAATCACTTGTATTAAATCTTGATATTTCTGTTAGTCCAAGCGATATAACCATTGTGAACCGTATATTACGTGAAAGATTAATTGGACTAAGTGTTGATGAAATACAGTCATCAATATCTGATTTGTTGAAAAATTATAATGTTCCAAAACATGAAATTATTCAGATAATTTTTCAACATCCACAACTCCCTTTTCAATTAAATCGTAACAATCAGCTTTATATGTCATCATATAAAGGGTTATTCAGTTATCCTGAATTTCAGGAATATGGGATATTACAAAAAACAATTTCTGGTCTAAATGAAAAATATATCAAACGTATTTTATCCAGCAAAGATATGGAACAAAATATGCTTACAATAATTGGAAATGAGGGTGAAAACGATTTATTAAATCATTGTTCCATAATTGCATCGCGTTTTGAAAGTGATTCGATCACTGGTAAACTCGGCATATTTGGGCCAACTCGTATTCCATATAAAAATATAATTAGAATTTTAAAAGAATTTGTGGAGATTATGCCTAATGTCTGTTGAGAAGAAGAGCACACCAAAAAATGGTTCACCAATTGCCGTAGAAACGCCCCAAAAAGAAGAAATAAAACCAAGATTATCAAACGATAAAAAGAAAATTCAGGATTTAAGGAAACAAGTATCAGATCTTGAGGATAAAATACTGCGGTTAAAAGCTGAATTTGAGAATTTCCGTAAGCGACGTGACAAAGAGATGCTTAGAATATTTGAATATGAAGGTGAAGAAATTATTAAAGAATTATTACCAATAGTTGATGATTTAGAAAGAGTAGTTGGTGCGGTTAATAGCGATACCAAGAAAGACGATATAATTATTAACGATGGTATTAAATTAATAATAACGAAAATTGAAAAATATTTTGCTAAATGGCAGGTTAAACCATTTGGTAAATCCGGTGATATTCTTGATATCAATTTGCACGATGCTATGATGGTGAAGACTGAAAAAGGAAAAATGGATAATGAAATTTTGGAAGTTTTTGAAAAGGGCTACAAATATAAAGATCATGTACTGCGTCATGCCAAGGTCATTGTCAATAAAAAATGAAAGATTTATACGAAATATTAGGTATTGATAAAGGTTCTTCTAAGGAAGAAATAAAGCGTTCATATCGTAAAATTGCGATGAAATATCATCCGGACCGTAATCCCGATAACAAAGAAGCAGAACAAAAATTTAAAGAAGCTGCTGAAGCCTACGCAATTTTAAATGACGAAAATAAACGTGCAAAATATGATCAATATGGACATGCTGGAGTTGGAATGGGAGATATGGGCGGACAAGGATTCGATGGAATGCATTTCTCCATGGAAGATATATTCAGTCAATTTGGTAATATATTTGGTGGCCGTCATCCGTTTGAAGATATTTTTGGAGGTGGCGGTACCCGGTCGGCTCGCGGTGGTTATCGCAAAGCTAAGGATTTGCGAGTATCATTAAGATTAGAATTTATTGACATTTTAAATGGTGTTGAAAAAACAATAAAAATTAAACGCGATGAAATATGTAAAACATGCCGTGGGAGTGGCGCGAAGTCTGGTACGCATCCAACACAGTGTAAGCAATGTAATGGCAGTGGTCAAGTTAGGCAGGTAAGGCAATCTTTTTTTGGACAATCGGTTGTTGTGGCTGATTGTCCTCTTTGTCATGGAACGGGGGAGTTTATCGAAAATCCATGTTCATCTTGCAATGGTCGTGGCATAAGAAGAGAAACCGTATCGATTAAAGTGAAAGTTCCGAAAGGGGTTGAGAACGGAAATTACATGACGCTTGACGGACAAGGTAATAAGGGCGGCAAAGGAATCCAACCCGGTGATTTACTAATATTTTTCGAAGAAAAACCGCATGAATATTTTGTTAGAAATGGAACTGATATAGTTTTGGAAGCTCACATTAGCGTTACTCAAGCCGTACTGGGTGATTCTATAAATGTACCTACAATCGAAGGTAAAGCCAGTTTAAAAATTTCTAAAGGCATTCAATCCGGACAAGTTTTACGAATGAGAGGCAAGGGTTTACCTCGACTCAGGAGTACATATCGTGGTGATCAATTAATTAGAATAATCGTTGATACGCCTTCTTCTTTATCAAAGCAAGAAAAAAATCTATATATGGAATTAGATAAATTATCAACGTCAAAAGAGGCAACTTTCAACAAATTGGAATTATAATGCCTATACTGACATCTAAAGAAAAAAACTTAACCATTTTTTTATTGAGTACAGCTTTAATTGGATCTGTAGTTGGCATCTTTAGACACAATTGGTTAAAATCTCCTGAAATTCTATTATCACCAAAGAACGTACCATCCTATATCAAAGAAATTGAAGAAGAAGATATCATTGTTAAGCATAATATAATGATCAAAGATCCATCGCAAAAGTCTGATACTGCTGTTAAAAATGATGTGAACATAGTAGCTGATACTGAAGACAATAACTCTTTTAAATTAGTTAAAGTGGCAATGCTAAATGATACGATGAATAAAACAGGGTCAATTAATAAAAAAAAGATTACACAAAATACATTTGAAATAATTAATATTAACATCGCCAGTAAAGAAGATTTTATGATGCTACCGTACATTGGCGAAGTGAAAGCAGAGAGAATTATTCAGCTTAGAAATGAAATAGGTACGTTTGTTTCAGTTAAAGATTTAGAAAAAGTTAAAGGCATTGGACCAAAAACATTAGCTAAAATAGAGCAATTTTTAACCATTTAATAGGAATTTGATAATATGGATAATAAAGTTCAACATAAAACTGATTGGATTGAATTACTAATTGTATTAGCAATTATATTTTTAATAATTGCAATTTATGTACCGGTAGCAATTTGGGCAGACGAAGATCACTTTGAAGAACTAAGTCATTTACGTATGGAAAATGTATATAATATTGAACGATTCTATGCTCAATTAACAAATGAATATAATCACAATGGATATGAGGCGATGCATATTATTAACGCTATATCAGATTCGGTTACGGCAGATTCTAATTATGTCGGCGAACAAAAATTAAATTTATTGGGAAGATCAATTAATGTTAATGTACCTGAAGGCTTTGGTGTTGAGTTCGATACAACTTTCGGATTTCATAAATTTAAACGTGATACAACTATGGATACAACTGCAACCGTAATTATGTATTCAGAAGAATTATCAAGGAATGATACAATTTTTGTGCAAAAGAAAGAAGTTGCCAATTTACGAGAAGATCCTGCATTTAGAGGTGTTATTGGTGAAGAGCCCTTAGAAATCGTTGCAGTCGAATCGTATTATGAAAAATACCAACCGGATTCTACCCAATTCTTTTGTCCTGTAACAAAAAATCCATATAATTTAACTTTTAATGAAGATGGTTTCCGCATAGACAGTCCTATTAAAGAAACATATAAAAAACATAAATATTTGGTATTTGCTTTCAAGGCTGATAATCACGGCTACATTGAAGACGGTGTAGCAAGTTGGGAATAAATAATATTTAATATGAATGGTCTGATAATAACTAATACCCATGTTTTGTTCGGTGAATGGTCATCAATTAAGGAAAATTACATACTTAATGATTTAAAGTATGTTGCTTTATCAAAACCGATAAAGGAAGTACTGAAATCTCAAAATACCATTCGAACTGTTTTAAAAGAAGCATTAGATAATTTTCCTGTAAATGGCAACCATGTCGCTATAGCAATTGATGATGACTTGCTATATCATGATAAATTCACAAGTGAAGAATCTTTAACAAAACGTGAAATATGGGACTATATACAGTGGGAAGCAAAACAAAAATGGGGTGAATTGGGTAATTATTATACAACTTTTGCCGAAATTGATTCACCAAATCCGAATGCTTTACATAGTATAACGTGCCCGGCATTCCTTGTAACTGAAATTAAAGCCATTGTTACTAATCAAGGCGGTAAGCCAATTTGGGCAGGTCCGGTAAGTACCATCTATCTAGAAAATAATCAATTCCGCAACGCCATTTATATGACTGATGATGATTCAAATATAAAATTCTTTTATCGCGGTCGCGATGGATATAGTGAAGGCAAATTACGTTTCATTGCCGGTCAACCAAATGTTACTGTTGGTATTGGCGATAAAGAAGAACAAACTAATTTATTCAGTTCCCCAAGCGATGCAAGGGAAATTGTAACTATTGACCTTATTTCGGATTCAAAAAATACATATTTACGTCAATTTAGACACAAACGAATTATTCCTTTCGAAGGAATTGAGGTAAAAATAGATGATATACCAGAAGATGTATCGTTCAAATTATTAAATGCGCTTTCTATTCTTATTAGAGATTTTTCTTTTGATAATATAGTCGACTTTTTTAATCCTACAAAAATACAAGATCGAAAATATGTAGGAGTTGGTAAAATTTCTTTTAATCAAGATGGTGAACGGATTGATGTCGCAGATAATGATGAGACCAAAAAAACCAAATTAGCTACAAAAAGAAAAATTGAAAAAAAGAAAGAAAAAAAAGAAAAAGATAAACGAAAAAATAGAAGTCTATTACCATTTTTATTAATTATTCTAATTGGCTTATTAGGATACTATTTATTTTATACTGAAAATGGCAAGGTACTACAGTCAAAATTAAAAGAAAAAATTAGATTAACAAAATCGACGGATATATCCTTAAATTTAATTTTCTTTGATCAACAATTTAATCAATCAGCTGCACTTATAAGAACCTATTCAACACTTACTTCAATTGTTTCGCCTGATAGTATAATATCAATGAATCTTATTAATACATCCGGATCGATTGCATTTGTTGGTAAAGATTCTTTAGATATTCCAAATTTTAATTATACAAATTATTCAATTGAATCTATAGATTGTTGCGGAGGAGTCAAACACAAAGTTGATTTTGATATCAAGCCGTTACAGGCTATTAGATCTAACATCTGGTTGAACTCCTCAGATGTTGTGGATCAACTACAATCTTCCTTAGGAATAACTAAAATTCGACGATTAGATATGATTAGCGAAAATGGTACAAATTACACCCCAATTATTATTGAAGTTAATTCCTTATCACAAATTGATGAGACAATACAATATTTAAAATTTGTTGGCGATAATGTAATTGTCAGGAAAATTGATATTACCAACACTCCACCCACTAATAATCACAGTGGTACGTTCTACATAGCTGTATTTGAACCATTATAGAGTATAAAATATGCAGATATTAGCCGGTAGATATAAGGGTGTTAGCATCCAAACATCGGCTAAATATGATTACCGTCCTACACAATCAAAAGTACGTAAAAGTCTTTTTGACATTCTTGGCGATTTAAGTGACAAAACAGCAATTGATTTATTTGCCGGATCCGGGATATTAGGATTTGAAGCACTTAGCAGGATGGCAAAAAGCGTTATCTTTGTTGAAACAAATAAAAAATTAGTAGAATTATTATACAAAAATAGTATAAAAATTGATGCACAAAAATGTATCATTAGGAAGATGGATGCATTCATCTTCCTGAAAGAAAAACAATTAGTTGATTTGATAATGGTAGACCCACCATATGGTCAAAAAGATTTAAATTTATTGATTGAATTATGCTATAATAGGCTCAATACGGATGGTACACTAGTATTAGAAACATCCCTAAAAGATGAACATATTAAAGCTGATAGTGAAAGAATTTATGGTAGTACCCGACTTTCTTTTTGGAGAAAACAATGAAAACAATAATTTATCCAGGAACATTTGATCCAATTCATAACGGTCATATAGATATCGCTGAACGAGCAGCACTCCTATTTGATAAATTAATATTTGTTGTTGCTGATAATGAACAAAAGTCTCCGATGTTTACAGTTAAAGAGCGAATTATTATGATTGAAAGAGCAACGGAACATATTAAAAATATCACAGTTTCTTCCACGACAGATTTGATTGTTAATTTCGCAAAACGCGAGAATGCGGTAGCTCTAATACGCGGGTTGAGGCACGTAAGTGACTTTGAATTTGAATTTCAGATGGCAATGATGAACTTTCACTTAGATCCAAAAATCATTACTCTTTTTATGATGCCGGATGAGAAATATATCCATATAAATTCGACAGTTATAAAAAATGTATCGAGACTTTGCGGTGATATTTCAACTTATGTTCCTAAAAGTGTAGAAAAATGTTTAAATAATAAAAGAAAATAAATTTTAATGCCTACATACGATTATGTTTGCACGGACTGTAACTATAAATTTGAACGTTTTCATTCAATGTCTGATGAACCTATCCGTGTTTGCCCAAATTGTGGGGGGGTAGTGCATAGATTAATTAGTGGTGGGACAGGTTTGATTTTCAGGGGTAGTGGATATTATATAACCGATTATAAGAATAAATCAAATTCACCTAAAGTTCTTGATAAACCTATTAAATCAAAAGATACTAACAAAACTAAGGATAATAATGACTGATAATAAATTAGCTAAAGTGCCGAATAGCGGTGAAATAATTAAATATATTAATGAAACACTTGAAGTACCCAATAACCCAATCATTCCATTTATTAGTGGGGATGGAATTGGACCGGATATTTGGTTTGCATCTGTTAGAGTATTTGATGCGGCTGTGAAAAAAGCTTTTGATAACACTAAAAAAATTGAATGGATGGAAGTATATGCCGGGGAGAAAGCACATGAACTATCAGGCGAATGGCTGCCGGAGGAAACTGCGCAAATTATAAAGAAATATTCGGTAGCAATTAAGGGTCCACTAACTACGCCCATTGGCGGGGGATTTAGGAGTTTGAACGTATCATTACGGCAAATATTGGATTTATATGCTTGTATTAGACCTGTTAGACACTTTGAAGGTGTACCTAGCCCAGTGAAAGAACCTCAAAAATTAAATGTAGTAATATATCGTGAAAATACCGAAGATGTTTATGCCGGTATAGAATGGAAAAGCGGATCAAAAGAAGCTAAGCAACTAATTGAATATATTAGAGATAACTTTGGTAAAAATATTCGAGATTTATCAGGTATCGGAATCAAACCAATTAGTCCATTCAACAGTAAAAGATTAGTTAAAAAAGCCCTTCAATTTGCTGTGGACAAAAATCGCTCATCAATTACACTTGTTCATAAAGGAAATATACAAAAATTTACAGAGGGCGCATTCCGTGATTGGGGCTATGAAGTTGCTAAAGACGATTTTTCTTCACAAGTTATTTCAGAAGCTGATCTTTGGGATAAATATAATGGTCAAGCAAATGGGAAAGTTGTAATAAAAGATAGGATTGCAGATTCAATCTTTCAGCAAATATTGCTTAGACCTACCGAATATGATGTTCTTGCAACAACTAATTTAAACGGTGATTATATCTCCGATGCTTGTGCGGCACAAGTCGGTGGTCTTGGATTAGCCCCCGGTGCTAATATTTCCGATGAAGTTGCACTATTCGAGGCTACACATGGCACAGCACCAAAATATGCCGGACAAAATAAAGTAAATCCCGGCTCCTTGATATTATCCGGTGTTATGATGCTTGAGCATTTAGGATGGCATAAAGCAGCGGATATGATAGTTGATGCAACACAGCGTACAATCTCTGAAAAAACAGTAACCTATGATTTAGCAAGACAAATGGAAGGCGCGACAAAAGTATCAACTTCCGGTTTTGCCGATGCAATTATAGCGAATTTATAAATTATTAAATAGGGTATAGTTACATACCTTTAATTGATTATGTTTATAGATTTTACAAAGGTTACTTGTCATTCTGGCAATGGAGGTGCGGGAAGGATATCGTTTAGACGAGAAAAATTTGTCCCAAAAGGTGGACCGGATGGCGGAAATGGCGGAAGAGGAGGTAATATAGTTTTTATAGTTGATGCCAATTTGTATACATTACAAGATGTCCGATACAATCGTATTTATAAAGCACATAGTGGTGAACCCGGTGGAAAAAGCCAAAAAACTGGAAAGAATGGTGCTGATTTATTTATCCGTGTGCCGCCTGGAACGATAATTAAAGATTCTGAAAATGATAAAGTTTTAGTAGATTTAATTGACAATGGAGATACCTATATCGCCTGTAGGGGCGGAATTGGTGGCAAAGGAAATGTTCATTTTAAATCAGCCACAAATCAAACACCGAGATTTGCTCAGCCCGGAATGCCAGGTGAAAAAAGTATTTTTAATTTAGAGTTAAAAGTATTGGCTGATGTTGGTTTAGTTGGTTTACCGAATGCAGGAAAATCAACTTTACTTTCGAGGATCACATCGGCTACACCGAAAATAGCAGATTACCCCTTCACTACGCTACAACCATATTTAGGGATAGTTAAAGTTGGCGATTTCAGATCATTTGTAATGGCAGATATACCAGGAATAATTGAAGGTGCTCATGACGGTAAAGGACTTGGACTTCAGTTCTTAAAACACATCGAAAGAAATAGATTATTGCTAATTTTAATTGATTCGCAAAACGAAAACCCGTTAAATACTTTAAAATTATTGAGAGAAGAACTTTATTCTTATAATCCATCATTAGAAGAAAAACCGTACATCATTGTGAGATCAAAATTTGATTTAATTGCTAACGATGAATCTGTTAAAAAATGGCCTACAGCAATCGGAGATTTTATTGATATATCAGCAGTTACAGGCTATGGAATTGACAATTTAATTCGGCTAATCGATAAGAAATTGAATGAAAATTGATCAAATTGTAGCAATATTCAATTTACTAAATGTTCCAAAAGTTGGTCCTCAAAAAGTACGAAATCTTGTTTCAAAATTTAATACACCCGAAAGTATTTTTTCATTATCCGAACAAGAACTATGCAGTGTGGAAGGAATTGATCAGAAATCTGCCAAAGCAATACGGTCTTTCAAAGATTTCGAAATAGGGGAAAAGTTAGCTAAGGAAACTATTTCATATGGGATTAGCATAATTACTTTGTGGGATAAAGAGTATCCTCAATTATTAAAGAAAATATATGATCCGCCCGTTATATTATTCACAATTGGCAAGCCGTTAGAAAAGAAAGAAGATGCTGTAGCTATCGTAGGAACAAGGTCTGCAACGCAATATGGGAAACGAATCACAAAAAAATTAGCAACTGAACTTTCAAGTCAGAATATTGTTATAGTTAGCGGATTGGCTCGAGGAATCGACACTGTTGCACATACTGCTACCGTGCAGAATAAGCAACGAACAATTGCTGTTTTAGGAAGTGGATTAGATATAATTTATCCGTCTGAAAATCGTAAATTAGCTGAAAGTATTTTAGAAAACGGAACAATAGTTAGTGAATTCCCGATTGGGACAAAGCCTGAGGCAAGCAATTTCCCAAAGCGAAATCGAATAATTAGCGGATTATGTCATGCTACCATTGTTGTTGAAGCCGGAAATAAAAGTGGAGCTATTCTTACAGCATTAAATGCAGTTGATCAGAACCGAGAACTATTTGCCGTACCCGGTCGGATTGATGATAAACAGAGTCTTGGTTGCATAAGATTAATCCGCAATGGTGCGATACCTGTCCAAAATGGTGAACAGGTTATTGATAATATAAAAAATCAATTATATCACCCAATTTCGCCTGTTCAACAGAAGATACTATTAGATTTAACGAATGAAGAGCAGAATGTATTGAAATATTTATCGAATGATCCAATCCATATAGATTTACTTAGTGAAAAATCGGGAATTGGTGTTACATCTTTGCTAGGGATATTATTATCATTGGAGTTAAAAGGTGCAATTATGCAAATCGGCGGAAAACAATTTGTTATATCATAAAAATGTGTCTTATCAACTTGGACTTAATATTACTGATAGGTAATTTTGCCGGTCTGTTTTTTGAAAATTATAATTAGGAGAGGTGGCCGAGCTGGCTGAAGGCGCTCGCCTGCTAAGTGAGTGTTCCGCTTAAAACGGGACCGAGGGTTCGAATCCCTCCCTCTCCGCTGTTTTTTATAAATATTATTAGTAGATTCCAACCAACTTGGGGTGCTGTTTTGATAGAATTTGAACGGCTGAGAAAATACCCTTAGAACCTGATATGGATAATACCAGCGAAGGGAGGTAAAAATGTTAAACAAAGCGTTAAAAAAATCGAAATCTCGATTTTCATCGGGTAAAAAACCCATCGTTACTATTTTGACCTTTTTAATCCTGATTTCTACCGCATTTTGCGAATCATTTGTAGTTAGCGGTCACATTTTTGACAGCATAACAAATAAACCAATAAGTGGCGCCAATATCATTATTGGTAACATTGGTACAACTACTAATGAATTTGGTGGATTTAGTATTAATGTTGCAAATCAATCACCGATTAAAATTGTAATGATTGGTTACGAAACTGAAACTGTTGATTTTACAATTGATAATATAGAAATATATCTTGAACCGTTCGCGATAAAAGGAGCCCCTATAGAAGTTACTGCGACACGAGTCATTCCGGGTATTACACCGGTAGCTCATTCAAACTTAACTTCGAGGGAAGTTGCCGCACATTACTCTGTTGAGGACGTACCTATGGTTTTAAGTACTGAGCCCGGGATTCATGCTTATAGTGAATCCGGCAATGGAACCGGATATTCCTATGTTTCTATTAGGGGCTTTGACCAAAGTCGGATAGCTGTAATGCTTGACAATGTACCTTTAAATGATAATGAAAGCCACCAAGTTTACTGGGTTGACCACGGTGATATTTTGAGCGATGCTTCTGATGTTGAGATACAAAGAGGAAT
>JAHJCW010000040.1 GCA_018812885.1 bacterium
ATTTTTTTTACCCCTGTGGTGTGCAGGCATGACATATATATAATAAAGATCTCCTGCTTCCAATTGGCGTGGGTGGGGACGTTCTTATTTTTGAATGTCCATACAAACAATGTCCATAATGTGGTATTATTTGATTTTATTTGACATCATTTGACTTAGTGGCTATTATTTCTGTGGACTGTATAAACTACAAATCCCCCTCGATAAACTGTCTGTACCGAAGAGGATTTCAATGTCGGGGTGAGAGGATTTGAACCTCCGACCCCCTGCTCCCAAAGCAGGTGCGCTAACCGGGCTGCGCTACACCCCGAATTCTAATGTGAACAATTTGATGCTCTTTTAAAATTTTTATCAAATAGCATTCTACTACCCTCCCGATAAATCGGGATGCGCTAACCGGGTGCGTTTACCCATCGTAGCTTTAGCGTAGATGGGCTACACCCCGAAAAATGGTGGGTGAGAGATGGGACTTGAACCCACGACCTCCTGGGCCACAACCAGGCACTCTAACCACCTGAGCTACTCCCACCATTTGTCCCTAAAAAGGGCGGCGAAAATTAGAGTTTAATTCTTTTTATTACAATATTTAAAACATGAACTCTTTAACACATTAATACTTTAGCTCCTAAACTCATTACCCATATTCCATAAACCATCAACTATCTTCCATATTCCATTTAACATATTTAACTTTCACTATGCGCTTACTACGCCGATATATCATCAAAGAATTGTTATCACCATTCATATTTTCATTGTTAGTGATAATATTTATCCTGTTCGTGCAATTCTTACTACGTGCAATCGATCGATTCCTTGGCAAAGGAATTGATTCATTTACTATACTTGAATATTTATTCCTAAACTTAGCCTGGATAGTCGCTCTTGCTGTACCGATGGCTGTGTTAATTGCCACACTTATGACTTTTGGTAGATTATCTGAAGACAATGAAATAACCGCGATGAGAGCAGCCGGAATTAGTTTCTTAAAAATAATTAGACCGGCATTATTATTTGGAACAATTATATGTTTACTACTGCTTTATTTCAATAATTTTATTTTACCTGAAATGAATTTTAGAGCTCGGATTTTATCAGGCGATATTTATCGAAAAAGACCTGTAATGAGTATTGACCCGGGTCATTTCATAGGTGATCTACCGGACTATGGTATGATAATCGGCGGTAAAACCGGCGATATTATGAAAGATGTACGTATTTTCAGTAAAAACAGTCGAGATAAACAAACCAGTATTTACTCAAAAACCGGCGAACTTGAGACAATCGGCAACGAACTTATTCTTACTCTTTATAACGGCGAAATACATGAATTGGATATTAAAGATTTTGGTGAATATCGTCGTATCCAATTTTCAAAACACAAAATAAATATACCGGTTGATGACCTTATGTTAATGCGACGCGATACATCCAACCGTACAGATAGAGAAATGACGATTCCTATGATGTTTGAAAGAAAGAATAGTTATCAAGATAGAATCAATAGCGTTTGGAAACGCATGGGTAATAACTATTTCAAAACTTTGGGTGATTCTGTTGTTCCAAAAACACTAAAAAAAACATTATCGGATTTATCTGAATATCAATTAGATGTTGAACAGGATACATCATTATCTCAAATCCAAGTCAATACAAAAACGCGCAAACTCAAAACGTTGGAACGACAAATGACGAATGAATTCAATCTGTTGAATAGTTATCAAAAAAGTATCAATAAATATGGCGTTGAAATTCATAAAAAATTTTCTTTACCGGTAGCATGTATTTTGTTTGTTTTATTAGGCGCGCCGTTGGGTGTTTTGGCTCGCAAGGGTGGATTTGTGGTAGGAATTAGTTTAAGCTTTGGGTTTTTCTTAATTTATTATTTATTATTAATTGGTGGTGAGGAAATGGCTGATAGAAATATAGTTTCGCCGGCAATTGGTATGTGGGCTCCTAACGTGGCTTTATTTTTTATTGCCTTGTATCTTACAGTTAGGACAGTGCGAGAACGTACACCACTACGTATTAAGTGGCCTTCCTTTTTAAATCGAAAAAAGTAGGATTAGTATGATACCCTCGGAAATTATTAAGCAAAAACGGAACGGGAATGAAATTTCACACTCACAAATTAAAGATTTTATTAATGCTTATCTCAGTGGAGAAATTCCCGAATATCAAATGTCTGCTTTATTGATGGCTATTTTCTTTAAAGGTATGACGGATTCCGAAATATCAGCTTTAGTCGATGTAATGCTGAATTCCGGGGAAAGGATGGATTTTACACATCACAGCAACTACGTTGCCGATAAACATAGCACCGGTGGCGTTGGTGATAAAGTTTCAATAATTCTCGGACCATTAATAGCAGCCGCCGGAATCTCAATCCCGATGTTAAGCGGCAGAAG
>JAHJCW010000004.1 GCA_018812885.1 bacterium
CACACGGAACCGATACAATGGCGGAGACCGCTAAGCTGCTCGGTAATTCTATCAAGGATAAGACTATAATCTTGACCGGAGCAATGACCCCTTACACTTTTGGCAGCTCGGACGGACTCTTCAATTTGGGAAGTGCGATCGCCTTTGTTCAAACTCTACCAATCGGAGTTTATATTGCCATGAACGGCAGATATTTTAAATGGAATAATGTTCGAAAAAATAAGAAAATTGGAGAATTTGAAGAGCTAGATTAATATGATCATTATCAGATTATTACCTGTCCTTTTTAGCTTTTTAATCCTTAGTGCTCACTTTTTTAGGCAAGATTTACTTTTTTTATCGATTCTATTTCTAATAATACCATTCCTGCTATTAATTACACGAACGTGGGTTGCCCGATCAATTCAAGTAATTTTAATTATTGGAGCAATTGAATGGATACGCACCTTAAGCACCTATGTTATCCAACGACAAGCTGTTGGTGCGCCTTACATCAGATTAATAATAATATTAGGGATCGTTGCTTTATTTACAGGATTATCAGCTTTAGTCTTTAGAAGCAAAGTCCTAAAGAAACGTTATAATTTTTAATAGTCGATCTTTAATTCAATGCCCATTCCGGGAATTGAGCAAGATCTATTCCAAACACCATCTTACCGATCAAATAAATTGATATTGTAATTAGTACTGCGCCAATAAAGTTTAGCCATAGTCCAATTTTAACCATATCACCAATTTTTACTCTATCGGTTCCAAATATAATCGCATTGGGCGGAGTAGCAACTGGTAGCATAAATGCAAATGAACATGATATTGTAGCAGGGATCATTAAAAATAGTGGATTAATTTTTATTGCGATCGCCAAGCCGCCAATAATCGGTAATAACATTTCTGCCGTGGCGGTATTTGATGTTAACTCAGTCAAAAATGTAACAAATAAACAAATTGCTATCACAATCACGATCGGATGAAAAACACCAAATCCCTGTAATTGCATTCCTAGCCATCCGGCTAATCCGGATTCTTTAAATCCGCTCGCTAAGGCAAATCCGCCACCAAATAATAAAACAATATTCCAAGGTAGTTTAGCAGCTGTATCCCAATCTAATATACGCTGTTTTTTATCTTTTATTGATGGTATGACAAATAATATCAACGCCATTGCGATGGCGACGGTACCATCGTTTAAATAATTAGGGTAGGGAAATAACTGTGACCAGCCCGGTATTGTGAAATTTCCGATAACAATATTTGCACGAGAAACCCATAGAACAGCCAAAAGTATAAAATCAATTAAAACTACTTTTTCCTCAAATGTAATTGGACCAAGTTCATTATACTGTTTGTAAAATATGTCTGAATCAATTTCAAATTCCGTGGTTTTTGGATTGAATATAAATGATAATATGGCCCATAAAATCAATAAAAATATTATTGAAATGGGGAAAGCGTACATTAGCCAAGAAGCAAAAGTAATTTCAGGAGCATTTGGAAATAGAATAATTAAAATTCGAGCAAATGATAAATTTGGTGGTGTTCCTACAAGCGTAGCAACTCCTCCAATTGAGGCGCTATAAGCAATTCCTAAAAATATACCTATTGAAAATTTCTTGACCTTATCCGCATCTAATATTTCTTCTAATTTGTAAACTATTGATAAAGCGATTGGCACCATCATCATGGTTGTAGCTGTGTTGGAAATCCACATTGATAAGAATGCGGTCGCTACCATAAATCCAAATAAAATGTTATGCGGTTTACTGCCAAATATCATCAGAATCCTTAGCGCTATTCTGCGATGCAATTCCCATCTTCGCATCGCTAATGCGACTAAAAATCCGCCGATAAACAAGAAAATGATATGATTAAAATAGATTGGAGCAACGTCTTTTCCACTCATTACCCCCAGTGTGGGATACAGAACAATTGGTAATAATGCAGTAACCGCGAGCGGTACTGCTTCGGTCACCCACCAAAATGCCATCCAAATTGCAATTGCAGCAGTTTTTGTGACAAGTGGATTTTGAGGATCTAAATCAAATAATAAAAGAAATATAATTGAAAATAAAGGACCGAGAATTAATTTTAGAATGGCTGATTTATTCTTCATTCATTAAAAATAAATTTTCATTTATAAATTAGTTTAAGACTATGTAGGTATTATCAGGACAGGGCAATTTGAAACATTAACAATGACTTCATCAATTGAATCTGTCAGTATTTCCTTCATTTTGTTCATTTTATCATGTCCTAATATTAGTAAATCGCAATCTGTTGCTAATCCGGCAATACCTTTGCTAACCGAAGTATTTTCTACAATCTTTACTTCAATTCTTTTGGCAATTTCTTCGTGTCCGGCATTATAAAACATTTTTATAAAATCATCTTGTGTAAATTTTTTGGGACTATCCATCATCATTGATATCTCACCGGCGTGTGGTAAATTTACATGCAGGACGGATAGTTTTGCTTTCAGATTAATGGCTAACCGAACGGCTTCATCGATCATTGGTATTTCATCTTTTTTTCCTGCTATGGCA
>JAHJCW010000041.1 GCA_018812885.1 bacterium
CATCAAAAATGAAAAAAATAATCACTTTAACACAAATTTTATATTTATCAGTATTCACAATATTCTTCGTTTACTCGTGCAAACTATTCTGCCCTGAAAACAATAAATTTGCTGACGACATCCTTCCACGTATTGCCTTTTTAAGAAACAATGCTCCTTATGAATTTGAATTAGAGCAAGACCTTTGGATAATGGATAGGAATGGCAACAATGAAACCCAACTAACATTTGATTTAGTTGTTTATGATTTTAATTTTTCTCCCGACGGTAAAAAAATCTGTTTTCGTGCTATAGAGGATGGCATTTCTAACATATATATAGTCAATTCAGATGGAAGTGATCTAATTAAATTAACTGATGATGATAAATATTATCATTTACCATTATTTACACCTGACGGTTCAAAACTAATATTTAGTGTAGATATAGATAATTATAATCTCGATATATTGATAATGGATATTGATGGTAGTAATAAAAATAATATTTCAAATAGCACAAACAATTGGGAACTCTTAGGAGATATATCTCCTGATGGTTCAAGAATTGTTTATATTTCTGAGCATCCTGAAGATGGCGGTACATCAGCAATGTTTATAATGGATATTAATGGTGAGAATAAATACTGCTTAACAAATAATTACCATAATACTGTTATTAGTTTTCCGAGTAGTCCCAAATTTAGTTGGGATGGACAGTGGGTAATATTTAAGAATCATAATGGCTATGGAATTGGAAGCATAAGTATTAATGGTGATAATTTCAAAAGTCTTTATGAATTACCAAATTGGGATAAACAATTGACATTCCATATATCACCAGATGGCAATAGTCTAAATTTTTATATCCCTGCCCGCTTATCTAATGAAGATACAATAATCTCCGCTGAATCTTTTGAAATAAATATTGATGGCAGTGATTTAATTAATTTAAGTGACTTGTATGGATTAAGAAGTCCTTTTGTGTACTCCCACGATAATACGCTAATTGCATATGCCACTTACGATTATATTTCTAGAATACCTCAAGTATTTCTAATGGAAAGAGATTATTCAAATAAGATTATATTGACAAAAGACGGTGGTCATAAACCAAAATTTCAACCTTAAAACAACAATAATACATGTGCGATAAAATAAAATTTTCAATTGTACTTGTAATATTCATATTATTAATTACTAATTCCTGCAAACTGTTCTGTCCAGAAAAAGATTTCCAAAACTATGACAACCTTCGTGATATATCCCATTGGACTGTTGATACGTTAGATTATCCAGGTGCAGAGCGAATGTCTCTTAGAGCATTTTGGGGTAGTTCCTCTGATGATTTGTACATTGTTGGGCATTCTTCCCAAGGATTGATCGGTGGCGTTTGGCATTACGATGGAAATGAATGGTCTCCAGTACCATTGCATACTATGCAGGGTGGAGAAATTGATGGATTTTTATGGGTGGAAGATATTTGGGGCTTTGGGGAGGATGATGTTTATATTGTTGGCGTAAATTGGAGACAAACTGGAGATTACTCGTCCACTGATCGCAGTCTAGTTGTCCATTATGATGGAACTAGTTGGGAAGAAATAGATGTAGATAATTTTGGAATAAATGCCATAGGTGGCACAGGGCCGGATGACATTTGGCTAGGGGGCATGTTCAAAGGAAATTTATCACATTGGAATGGCAAGGATTGGAATAACTATAATGATGAATTTCCTGAAAATATTTACAATGGAAATCCATATTTTGCGGATATTACTACCAGTGAATATCCCAAGACATTTGCCATATTAAACAATTATAAAGATTTCCCCTTCCTTGTGAGCACGGAAGGTACTCAATGGACTATTGAGTACTCTTTCACTGGGACTAATTATGATAAACTACACCTAACCGATGATGGGACTCTCTACCTGTTAGGTTTTTTTGATATACCATTACAAATTTGGAATGAAGGACAATGGGGAGTTGTGAATATTTATGACAATTTCTTTCCAGGTGCAATTTTTGGATTAGATAATAACGATCTATTAATATCTGGAGCTACAAGAACTGAATGGAAAGACGATCGGAACATCACTAATTACGACTCTGAGCGAAGAGTATATCACTTTAACGGAACAAATTCTTATCAACTTGAGGGACTTGATTTGAGTGATGGAGCGGCTTATGATATTTGGTCGGATGGAGAAGAAATATTCTTAGCAAGTGTTGTAGTTCTTCATCAAGAAGGCATACCACAACATAAAACAACCATTATACATGGGAGATAAAAAATCAGCTATTTAATAATTTTATCTTAAAATAAATCCTTTCCCTATTTGATCTTCTGAATTAATATAAAACTCATGTTTACCTGTTATAAATGCTTCCCCGGTTACTTCAGGTATTATGGCATTAAAATTGCCAAACTTTGTTTCTTTTACAATTCTACCTTCAAACTTGGTTCCAATTATACTTTCAATGGTTATTGAATCTCCAATATTAATCTCACTCCTCGCATGATGAATTGCCAATCTTCCCGAAACACCTGTTCCTGTTGGACTCCGATCTACTTCCCCATCAGCAAAAACACATACATTTCTGCTATGTGAATTAAGGTCTTCAGGTTCACTGATGAATATTGTTCCATATAAGAAACTCAAATCATTATCAAATGGATGTTTAATTTTTACAGTATTTGATACTGCTTTCTTTATTTCTCTACCAATATAAATTAATTGATCAATATCTTTTGGATAACAGGTTAATCCAAAGTCGTCAGCTTGAACATAAGCATAATAGGCACCTCCGAATGCAAGATCATATTTAATCTTACCATAATCAGGGATTTCTATTTCACTATCAAGAGCTACAACAAAGGATGGTACATTTTGA
>JAHJCW010000042.1 GCA_018812885.1 bacterium
ATTTTTGATGTTACTAATATTTTTCAGGAAACTGATCCATAATATATTCCGATAACGCGGTGATTGTAAGACTTGGGTTTACACCTAAATTAGCTGGTACGATAGAGCCGTCAACTACATATAGATTGTCATACCCGTGGATTTTTCCACTGAAATCAATAACACCATTTTCGGGTGAATCCGACATAATACATCCACCTAATATATGAGCGGTTGAAGAAGTATCAAACAACACTTCAGGAAGAACACTGAATGCCATTCCATTGGTACGCTTCGCAAATCGCTTTGCGAAATCATTAGCAATAGGAATATAAGAAGGAACTTTTTCATCCGTTTGCCAATTTGAATTCATAGATTTTCCACCGAGTCTCCAAAAACGAGGTTTGTATTCAAATTTCATATAATTGCTAATAGTTTGCATAACTAATAGTATTGTCGTTTTTTCCGCCCATTTAAATGGCCAAAACGATTTAATAAATTGAATTGGATGTCTGAATATTGTATATAAATATGAAATTTGTCTGGGTAATCTTTGTCTGCCGTCGGTTAAAACCGTTGCAAGTCCCGACATGGCATCTTGTCCTTTAGCATATCTGACGGCTTCTATGTGTGTATGCTCATCAGGGTAAATGCCGGATGTGATGGCAATCCCTTTTGAGTGATCTTCTTTATCATTTGCTTTTACTCCAACTAGGGTTTCGCTGTTTGTCCTGATTACATTGCCTAATTCTTTGGATATATTGGGCAATGAACCATTATCTTTACATTGATGCAATAATTTTACTGTTCCCATAACTCCACCCGAAAATATTACACCCTTGGTATTGAACGTTGATTTCTTACTGAATATACCAGTCACTTTTTTTGTGGATATTTGATATTGGTTGTTAGATGTTGGATTAACATCAACAACTTTTGTTTCCGGAATAATTGTAACTCCCAATTGTTCAGCTAAAAATAGATAATTTTTATCAAGAGTGTTTTTTGCTCCATAGCGGCAACCTACCAAGCATCCGCCGCAAAGAGTGCACCCAGTCCTATCTGGTCCTTTACCATCAAAATACGGGTCGGGAACAGTAACCTCCTCTTCTCCAAAGTAAATACCAACATCGTTTACGTGAAAAGTGTCTTCCTTGCCAATTTCGGCGGCACACTCTTTTAATATTTTATCAGCTTTAGTAATTACTTTACTAGGAGTAGCACCAAGCATTGTTTGAGCAAGTTTGTAAAAAGGAGCTAATTTTTCTTTCCACCCTTTACTGCCCCAACGCAAATCATCAAATACATTGTCGGGGGGAATGAGCAGGTTATTTGCGTAAACAAGACTTCCGCCCCCAACACCTGTACCATGTAATATGAATACATCTTTTAAGAGGGTCATAGCTTGTATGCCATACAGAGCTAATTTCGGAAACCAAAAATATTTGCGAAAATTCCAGTTAGTTTTTGGAAAATCTTCGGTTTGGTATCGTTTACCTTGTTCTATGACGAGCACTGAATACCCTTTTTCAGCTAATCGCAGAGCCGAAACAGAACCACCGAAACCAGAGCCAATAATTATATAATCATATGTTATGGACATGATGAATTGATATTTAGCAATCGTAAATTAGCGTTCGAATTTGAAATGTAATAGTAATAATTAAGGTATTGAATATGAAAAATATTGTCGTTTTAGGTGCAGGATTAGTTGGGAAAGCAATTATTTTAGATTTGTACAAATCTTATAATATTTTAGTAGCTGATATTGATAAAAATAATTTATCTGAATTTGATAATATGCCGAATATAAAAACTTTGGGTATCGATTTATCAGTGGATGCTAATATTAGAGAAGCTGTAAAGGACGCTGATTTAGTGATTGGTGCAGTCCCGGGATTTATGGGATTCAATATGTTAAAAAACGTAATTGAAGTCGGGGAAAATATAGTAGATATCTCATTTTTCCCCGAAGACCCATTTGAACTAGATAAATTAGCTAAAGAAAATAATGTAACTGCAGTAGTTGACTGTGGAGTTTCGCCGGGAATGGGCAATGTAATACTTGGTCACTATTTAG
>JAHJCW010000043.1 GCA_018812885.1 bacterium
ACCTATTTACTCAATAATCTCAGTAACAACGCCGGCACCTACCGTATGTCCACCTTCTCTTATTGCAAAGCGTAACTCCTTATCCATCGCTATCGGTGTGATCAACTCTATACTCAACTCTACATTATCACCCGGCATTACCATCTCCGTTCCTTCAGGTAGTGTTCCTACTCCCGTTACATCTGTTGTACGAAAGTAAAACTGTGGTCTATAACCATTGAAAAATGGCGTATGACGACCACCCTCTTCCTTCTTTAATACATACACATTGGCCTTAAACTTGGTATGCGGAGTTATACTACCCGGTTTAGCCAATACCATCCCACGCTTTAATTCTTCTTTATCTACTCCACGTAATAATAATCCGGCATTATCGCCCGCTCTACCTTCATCTAGCAGCTTACGGAACATCTCCACACCTGTACAGACTGTCTTCTTATGTGCACCCATTCCAATCATCTCTAACTCATCACCTACTTTAACTATCCCACGCTCGATTCTACCCGTTCCGACTGTTCCACGTCCGGTTATACTGAATACATCTTCTACCGGCATTAAAAATGGCTTATCTACATCTCTCTTCGGTTCAGGTATAAAACTATCACAAGCCGCTAATAACTCTACTATGCATTTGGTAGCTTCCGGATTAGTAGGATCATTCAAAGCAGCCAATGCACTACCCATTATAATCGGCGTATCATCTCCAGGAAACTGATACTCATTCAATAGATCTCTAAGTTCCATCTCAACTAATTCCAATAACTCAGGGTCATCTACTTGATCGGTCTTGTTCATAAATACGACCATACTTGGAACATTGACCTGGCGAGCTAACAATACGTGCTCCCTTGTCTGAGGCATCGGACCATCCGCAGCACTCACTACCAATATGGCTCCATCCATCTGGGCGGCTCCTGTGATCATATTCTTGATATAATCAGCATGTCCCGGACAATCTACATGTGCATAATGCCGATTTGCTGTCTCATACTCTACATGAGCTGTCTGTATAGTAATTCCACGCTCCCTTTCTTCAGGTGCATTGTCAATTGCGTCAAATGACATATACTGCGATAACCCTTGTGCTGATTGCGCCAAGGTTATAGCGGCCGTTAACGTTGTCTTACCATGATCTACATGTCCTATCGTGCCTATGTTTACATGCGGCTTTGTTCGCTCATATTTTGCCTTTGCCATTTCTATCTCCTACTTATTTTTAGGATGGTGTTCCATGTACTTGTTCCATTATTTCTGATTGTACATTCACTGGAACTTGTTGATAATGTGAAAATCCCATATGGAAAACAGCGCGACCTTGAGTTAATGATCTAAGATCAGTAACATATCCAAACATTTTACTCAGTGGCACATGCCCTTTGACTATTTGTGCATCCTTGCGCTGTCCCATGCCTTCAATTTTTCCACGACGTGAATTAATATCACCTATCACATCGCCTAAATACTCCTCAGGTGTAACTACTTCAACTGACATTATGGGCTCCATCAATACCGGATTTGCCCCCTTACATGCCTTTTTTATGGCCATTGAACCAGCTATTCTAAACGCTATCTCTGATGAATCTACTTCATGATACGATCCAAATACGAGCTCAACCCGAATATCTTCAATCGGATAGCCCGCAATAACGCCATTTCTTAATGCTTCTTGAATTCCAGCATCGACAGCAGGTATATATTCTCTTGGTATTACACCACCAACGATTTTATTTTCAAAACGATAACCAGTGCCCGATTCATTTGGCTCTACATTAATCACAACATGACCAAATTGACCATGACCACCAGACTGCCTTACAAATTTAACATCAATTTTTTCAACTCGTTTTGTGATAGCTTCGGTATACGCAACTTGCGGTTTGCCAACATTTGCATTTACGTTAAATTCGCGTTTCAACCTATCAACTAATATCTCTAAATGTAATTCCCCCATTCCGGCAATAATCGTTTGACCGGTATCTTGATTTGAAGAAACTTTGAATGTAGGATCTTCTTCACTCAATTTGCTTAAAGCTTGTGATAGATTTTTTTGATCAGCTTTACTGACCGGTTCAACCGATACTTCAACTACAGGCTCAGGAAAGTCCATTGATTCCAAAATTATTGGACTATCTATATCACAAATCGTATGACCGGTTTTAGTATCCTTGAGACCAACAACAGCTACGATTTCACCGGCTGTTACAGCCTCAAGAGCTTCACGTTTGTTGGCGTGCATTAATAAAATTCTGCTTATTCGTTCTCTTTTTCCAGTATTTGGATTATAAATATATGAGCCCTTATCTAATCTACCCGAATAAACTCTTAAATAAGTTAAGCGACCTACATAAGGATCTGTCATGATCTTAAAAACTAGTGCACTAAAAGGTGATTTTTCGTCCGGTTTGCGTTTTAATACAATATCTAGATTATTTGGATCAAAACCGGATACTTCACCAACATCTAATGGAGTTGGTAAAAAATCGATAACTGCATCTAATAACCTTTGTACACCTTTATTTTTAAAAGCTGAACCGCAAAAAGTGGGAATAAATGTATTGTCTATACATCCTTTACGGATTGCTGCTTTTAATTCATCATCATTAATTTCTTCATCGGCTGCATATTTATTCAATAAATTTTCATCATAAGCTGCTGTTTCTTCAATAAGATGATGACGCCATTTATCAGCTTCTTCCTTTAAATCTTTTGGGATTTCACCATATTCAAATCGTGCACCTAATGAGAATTCATTATATAAAATTGCTTGCATAGAGCGTAGATCAATAATTCCCGTAAATAAATCACCTGAACCAATAGGAATAGTCATTGGCAGTGGATTGGCACCTAATCTTTCTTTCATCATATCTATTACATGATAAAAGTCACTGCCATTGCGATCCATTTTATTTATAAAAGCTATTCGCGGAACATTATATTTATCAGCTTGGCGCCATACAGTTTCGCTTTGTGGCTCAACGCCCCCAACTGCACAAAATACTGCTACCGCACCATCTAATACTCTAAGAGATCTCTCGACCTCCATAGTAAAATCGACATGACCTGGAGTGTCGATAATATTAATACGATGATTATTCCACATACAAGTAGTGGCTGCAGAAGTTATTGTTATACCCCGCTCTTTCTCCTGAGCCATCCAATCCATCGTGGCACCACCTTCATGTACTTCCCCTATTTTATGGGTACGTCCAGTATAATATAATATTCGCTCGGTTAACGTGGTCTTACCAGCGTCAATATGAGCCATTATACCAATATTTCGTACTTTATCTAGGGAAATATTTTTCATTACCGTCTAGGTCTTCCAAAATGAGCAAATGCTTTATTTGCTTCTGCCATCCGGTGCGTATCATCTTTTTTCTTAATTGCCCCACCTTCATTATTAGCAGCTGCAATTAGTTCGGTAGCAAGACGTTCAGCCATTGGTTTACCACCACGACCTACTGCAGCATTAATTATCCAATGTGATGATAAATAAAATTGTCTATTTTTAGGAACTTCAATCGGCACCTGGTAGGTGGCTCCACCAATACGTTTTGATTTCACTTCCAATAAAGGAGTAACGTTTTTTATCGCATCTTGAAATATTTTCAAACCGTCAATCTTAGTTTTAATCTTGATCACGTCCATTGCATCATAAAATATCTTTTCAGCTACGCCTTTTTTGCCACGTTCCATAACATAATTAACAAACTTGGCAACCGAAAGGTCATTATAAACCGGATCGGGCAATATTTCTCTTTTCTCTGGTCTTCTTCTACGCATAATAATTAAGCCTTCGGTCGTTTGGTACCGTATCGTGAACGACTAGTCTTTCTATCATTGACACCTGCAGTATCAAGTGTTCCACGCACGATATGATAACGTACGCCGGGAAGGTCTTTGACCCTACCGCCTTCAATCAACACAATTGAATGTTCTTGCAAGTTATGACCTTCACCAGGAATATATGCTGCGGCTTCCATTCCATTAGTCAGTCTGACACGTGCAACTTTTCTCAATGCTGAATTAGGTTTTTTGGGTGTAGTTGTATATACACGTACACATACTCCACGTTTTTGTGGGTTACGTTGCAGCGCCGGACTCACATTTTTTTGCAAAATCCGCTTTCTACCTTTCTTTACTAGTTGATTTATCGTCGGCATATCTATTTAAATTAAGCCTATAAATTTATTCAAGAATTATGAATACAGTCAATTATTTTAAAAAGTATATTCACATTATTTTACACAATCTCATCAATAGAAATTTCCATTGATTCAATGGTCTTAACATCTTCATCCGATTCCAAGGAGATATCTTGCAAAACAGGATATCCAGTTCCCGCTGGTATCAATCTACCTATCACTACATTTTCTTTCAACCCTCTAAGATAATCAGTTTTTCCTGCTGTTGCAGCATCTGTAAGTACTCTTGTAGTTTCCTGGAAAGATGCCGCGGAT
The DNA here is from genome assembly GCA_018812885.1 of bacterium. Classification (GTDB taxonomy): domain Bacteria; phylum Fidelibacterota; class Marinisomatia; order Marinisomatales; family JAHJCW01; genus JAHJCW01. Next base: position 4,461 of record JAHJCW010000043.1, read on the forward strand.
AAGTAACTTTCAGTATTTAAAGAAGCTTGAGTAATACCCATCAATAATGGATCATATGTAGCTGGTTGAGTTTTATGTGTTTTAATCGGTGCTTTTTCTTCATCCTTCAATTCTTTATTAATATCTCTTAACTCAGATTTTAAAATTAGCGCGCCTTTTCCCCAATCACTGCCCCCAGGATCAGCGACCACTACCATCGTCGATAAACGCTCGTTCTCTATTGCAAAATCTACTCTATCAACTCGTTCAGATTCCAGAAATCTAGAATTACCAGGATCAGTTACCTCTATTTTTTTCATCATTTGGCGAACAATCACTTCAATATGCTTATCATTGATACCTACACCCTGCAAACGATAGACTTCTTGTATTTCGTTAACAAGATATTCACGAACAGCTCCAGGGCCAAGTATGCCCAATATGTCAACTGGTGAAATTGCACCTTCGCAAAGCGGTGTACCAGCTGTAATAAAATCACCTTCGTGTACGATAACATGCTTTCCATAAGGAATTTTATATCCACGACTTTCTCCGTCACTAGATTCAATTAATATTTTACGAATACCACGTTTTGTCTCGCCAAATTTAACTGTTCCATTAATCTCTGTTACAACTGCAGGATTAGATGGCATCCTTGCTTCAAATAATTCAGCGACACGAGGCAAACCACCCGTAATATCACGAGTTTTCCCAATGTCTTTTTGGATTTTTACTAGGGTTTGTCCACGCTTAACTTCTTGTTGATTAATAACATTTAAGGTGGCGTTTACCGGTAGAATTGTTCCGCCAGCCATTACGTTTCCATCTTTATCCCGTATTTCTATTTGTGGACTCAGTTGGCGATCTCTTGATTCAATGACCACCATTTGTTTTTTACCACCTTCTACCGCTTCAATCTGATATGTATCTCCCTCAACAAAATCTGTTAGGTTGACAAATCCATCATGCCTGGCAAGAATTATATCTGTATACGGATCCCATTGTATCAATATGGTTCCTGCTTTAACAATGTCACCTTCACTAACAAATACATTAGAACCATATGGAATGTTAAATTCTGCTTTTATTTTTGCTGGATTATTTTCATCAACAATAAATATTTTTGCATGTCTAACCATACATCTTGTTATTTCATTACCAGCTTCATCAATGGTATCAGCGAAATCAAAGTTATCAGAGAATTTTACAACACCACCATATCTACTCTGCATGTCAGATTTCTCAATAATACGCGTAGCGGTACCACCAATATGGAATGTCCGCAATGTAAGCTGTGTACCAGGTTCGCCAATACTTTGTGCGGCTATAATTCCAACCGCACTACCCATATTTGCTATTCGGTGCCGTGCTAAATCCCATCCATAACATTTGCCACAAACACCTCTTTTAGACTCACAAGTCAAAACCGATCTAATGCGGATACTTTGTATTTCACTATCTGCAATGATATCAGCTTCATGCTCCGTGATGATAGTTCCAGCTTTAATCACCACTTTTCCATCTATTATTAAATCGTCTAGTACTGTTCTCCCAAGAACACGATCAGATAATTTGTCGATGATTTCTTCACCTTCCTTCAAATCTCTTGTAACAATACCATTAATAGTACCACAATCTTCTTCAGAAATAACAACGTCCTGAGCAACGTCAACTAATCTGCGGGTCAAATAACCAGCATCCGCAGTTTTCAATGCAGTATCAGCAAGTCCTTTCCGGGCACCATGTGTGGAGATAAAATACTCCATAACCGAAAGACCTTCTTTAAAATTGGAAATAATTGGTGATTCAATAATTTCACCCTGACCGCCGGTCATGGATTTTTTCGGCTTAGCCATCAATCCGCGCATTCCCGCTAACTGTTTTATCTGATCCTGACTACCTCTTGCACCCGAATCAGCCATCATAAATACAGGATTAAATCCTTGACGATCATTTTTTAGCCCTTTCATCATGGCTTGCGCTACATGGTTAGTAGCATGAGTCCATACATCAATTACTTTATTATATCTTTCCCCATCAGTCAGTATATGATTTACAAAGTTTTGTTGAATTCCTGCAACTTCAGCTTCCGCTTTTTTTATGATAGTATCCTTTTCAACAGGAATTAAAATATCATTAATTGAAATTGAGCTACCACTGCTAGTCGCAATATTAAAACCAAGATCTTTCAATTTATCTAAAAATTCTACCGTTTTATAATTACCTGCAACAAGATAAGATTGATTAACGACTTTACTTAAAGTTTTCTTTGAAACCAATTCATCAAAATAATCTAAATCCTCAGGCATAATAGAATTAAAAATTGCTCGACCAACTGTGGTCTTCTTGTGCCATTTACCTTTATGGCGAACATCAATTATGGCGTGCAATCCAACTGCTTTGTTTTCGTATGCCATTAATACTTCATTTAAAGAGCCAAACATTTTTCCCTCACCCTTATCGCCGGTTTTTGGTCGGGTCAAATAATGACATCCCAATACCATATCCTGAGAAGGTATAGTAATCGGCTTACCGTTAGCCGGATGTAAAATGTTATGACTGGAAAGCATCAGAACTCGGGCTTCCATCTGTGCCTGAATAGAAATTGGTACATGAACTGCCATCTGATCACCATCAAAGTCAGCGTTAAATGCAGAACAAACCAAGGGATGAATTCGTATCGCTTTCCCGTCTACTAAAACAGGTTGGAAAGCTTGAATACCCAATCTATGTAAGGTTGGGGCACGATTTAATAATACAGGATGATCCTTAACTACATATTCCAAAACCTTATAGACTATTGGATCACGATCCTCTACCATTAATTTTGCACCTCGAGGAGTTTGTGCATATCCCCGTTCAATCAATTCATTTATCATGTGCGGTTTAAATAGCTCTAGTCCCATATCTTTTGGTAACCCACATTCTTGCAAACGCAACTCTGGTCCCACCACAATTACTGATCGACCGGAATAATCAACACGCTTACCAAGTAAATTTTGTCTAAAACGTCCCGATTTCCCACGCAACATATCCGAGAGTGACTTAAGAGGGCGACGCGTACCACTTCTTATCGCAGTTTTCCTGCGACTATTATCAAATAAGGCATCAACTGATTCTTGAAGCATACGTTTTTCGTTCCGTAAAATCACGTCTGGCGCTTTAATTTCCATCAAATTCTTTAAACGATTATTTCGAATGATAATCCTTCGATACAAATCGTTAAGATCACTGGCTGCAAATCGACCACCTTCCAATGGAACCAATGGTCGTAATTCAGGCGGTATAACAGGTAAAACTGATATCACCATCCATTCCGGCTTGTTTACTTTCTTATTTATTGAATCAATCATGAACTCTTTAGCGACCCGTAATCGTTTTAACGCATCATGTTTCTTCTGTTTAGATTTTGTGGTTAAAATGATATTTTCTAATTCATTTTTAAGCTCAGGTAGATTGATTTTTGCGAGAGCATCTTTGATGGCTTCGCCACCCATTAATGCTACAAAGTAGTCTTCTTCATCACGTTCTTCTTCGGTAACAGCGTAAAACCCAAAATCTTTTTCAAGCTCCATCCATGTTTCTTCATCTATGAGTTCAAATGGAGTTCTACCACTTTTCCCAGGTTCGATTATCATATATAATTCATAATAGATAACGCGCTCAAGCTCTTTGGTACTATGACCAATCAGATAGCTTAGTTTACTTGGTATTGATTTCAAATACCAAATATGGACAACGGGGACTGCCAATGTAATATGTCCCATTCTTTCTCTGCGAACTCTTTTCCGAGTTACTTCAACTCCACAACGGTCACAAATAATACCGCGATAGCGAATCCCTTTATATTTTC
>JAHJCW010000005.1 GCA_018812885.1 bacterium
AATTTAATTCTTTCTAAATCTGTATTTTCAGCATTTTTTATATCTTTTATATAATACGTCGTTTTTTCAATTAGTTCGCCGTTTTTATATGAAGAGACACTATAGTTTTTAATGTATTTCTTTTGATTGAATAAAGCATACTCAATAAAATCAAACTGTAGATAATTTGCAATTCCCAGATTAGTTGCTAAAATTATTTGAGAAGTATTTCCAGCTACAAATTTTAGAGTTATTAGTGATGGAGTTTTTTTGTTAGCGGTTGATATATATTGAATAATGGTAGTATCCCTTATAACTTTTTTCTTAACCTTTTTAAATCCGAGATGACTATAATAATTTGAATCTAGCGGTTCAATTTGTGGGATATTTTGCATGCTTAAATCAGACTGATTATATTCGATATTAAAAGCACGTTTTTCATCCGGATAATAAATAAACGTATTGTTAGCTGCGATATGCATTTTTTGATTCAGAGGTTCTTGTACGTTAATAAATATCTCATTACCCGGCATTAGTAACATTTCGCCCGTTATAGTGTTTTCACTATTCCCCGAGAAAATAATTTGTGAAAACGATACAACAATTGGAGCAAGTATCTCAGTGATACTCATATAACTATAATTTTACTATTTTGTAAGTGTTATTAAGTATTAGTAGTGGTATGAGTCATTAACAGAAGATGCTGTTGCAATCAATACTACATATAATACCAATGATACACCTGTACCAATTAAACAACCTTTCATTGCTTTAGAAGTCTGAATGTCTTTACCTGCTTCTTTATAGCAGTCGGTATAAATGGCAACGTAATTAGCATTTTTGCCAAGCAATTTGGTTGCAGATGGGCTTGGTTCAATAACATAAGCAGCGCCGAGCCCAAGTAATCCAAATAAACATCCTGCACCAAACCATAAATTTCCGTCAATTTGGCTTTCGGCATCTACAGAAGCCGCCTGCACGCGTCAGTCTGTTGTTGAGCTATAATTGGTACTATTAGCATTAGATAGGCAAGGGTGATACAAATGACTTTTTTCATAAACAACTCCCAATTAAAGTGTATCAAATATATTAATCTAAATATATGTTTCAAAGTCAATTTAAATTAGGGCTGATAATATTTTGCAGTACGGTACGCCCCATAAATTTCTCCGCCATAAACGATGAAAGTAATTCCACCGGATATTGCAGTTAACACTTCCCAATCATTTTGATAGGCATAGTTGGTAATGGCAGCGTATAATAAAAATTGTGATAGTCCCATAAATCCGTCAAACCACCGGCCGGCGTACATTCTGCCTGCACCGGGAATTACCGCTGAAATCGATGCCGCCAATATGGGCGATTTTTTAAGCTCCAATGGTTGCGGTAGATGAACTGGATCAATCAATCGCAAGTCGGTAGGTCGGAACTCACCGCCATGTTTTAAGTGCTGTTCCAAAGAACTCGGATTACAGCGAATAATTCTATCAGATGCCATGAAACTTCCGCGCAATAGTCCGTAATCTTTAATCGCTTGGGCGCCATAATTACTACAACTGGGATAAAATTGACAATTAAGTCCATCGATATTATAGGAAAATCGCTGAAAAGCAGCGATTGGCAAGATTCCCATTTTTTTTATTAGTGATACTTTTTTAGAGAACAGAAGCGTATCAGCCGGATATTTTGATTGTCCAAATATAATCGCTAATGTGAAAGCAAAAAATATTATTATGAGTTTTAAATGGTTTCTATTCAATTATATCTTGTTTTAAATTGATTGCGGAATTTTATAAAACATTACCAATTTTCACAGTAATAAGATAGCAAAAACAGGAGAATTTAGATATGAGCGGATGGATAGAAACTTTCACTAATTTATTGCAAAATCCTTTCTTTTTGATTTTAGCTGTTATAATTGCAGTGCTAATTGTATTTGGTGTGATTAAGAAACTATTCAAGTTAGCGTTGATTGTCCTTGCAGCATTTGTGATCTATATTGCATATTTAATGTGGACCGGACAGGATATTCCAAAATCGTTTGATGAAGTACAAGAAAGTGTTAAGGGAACCATCTCTCGCAGTAAAGAGAACCTTGAAGAAACAAAAGATGCTGCCAAGAAAAAAGTGGGTGAGACGGTTGAGGAAGGAATCAAAGATATGATAGGAGGCGAATAGATTTTTAAATATTTAGAATTCATTTCCGGTAAGACCTAAAAACGATCCTGTGATAATTGTTAGTATCAATAGTATAATAATTATTACATAAGATATACCGGTAATCAT
>JAHJCW010000044.1 GCA_018812885.1 bacterium
ATAGACTTTCAAAGGACTTCCCAAAGGCGTATTCAACCGCCAATCCACCGATGGAAATGACACCGCTCATATCTTGAGGGGGGATAGTAAATATATAGAAAAGATTAATTCCCAAGTAAAGAATGATGACAATTCCTGTGCCCAGGATGAGCGATTGGGGCAAATTCTTAATCGGATTTCTAATCTCTGATCCGATATAAGCAGAGGCATTCCAACCGCTATAGGCAAACATAATCCACATAAGTGATAGCCCAATGGTTTTCCATCCACTAAAATCAAAAGTGAATGCTCCCCCTTGAATTATATGATCAAGACTGCCATTTCCAAAAAGGAAACCAGTCAGGATAAGTCCGGATATCAGAGCCACTTTCAGCAGGGTCAATAGATTCTGAATTTTTGTTCCAAGTTCTAAACCTCGCATGTGGATATAGGTAAAGATCAAGATGAGGAGAATTGCATAAAACTTTTTTAGGACCAAGGCTTCCGTCGCTTCCCCAAAAATTCCCAAACTGAGAAATCCGGGGAAAGCCCGAGTAAAATATTCGGTAAATCCAATGGAAGACGCTGCTATAGGTGCGGAAAAGCCAACAAAAAACGAAACCCACCCGCTTAAGAATCCCAAAACAGGATGGTACAATCTGGAAAGAAAGATGTATTCGCCACCCGCGTTTGGCATGGTGGCTCCGAGTTCACCGTAAACTAGTGCCCCGCATAAGGCAATGATACCCCCAACTATCCAAAGTGAAATCATCAGAAGCGGATTGTGCAGATCCTGCATGAGCAAACCTGTAGTAGTGAAAATGCCTGCGCCAATCATATTAGCAACAACAATATTAGTAAGAGTGAATAACCTTAATTTGCGTTTCAGATTATTTCCTTTTTTGGGACTTCCCATATAATTATTGTTTGTTTGTATTTATCAAATCAAATTTTTTTTCTATCGTTGGTATTCCTTAACATTTAACTATCAATTTGCGACGGCGCAGAACGGTACGAATGAAGTGAATTTACGTAATGACTCATTACAAATATAGAAACAATCTGCAATATTCAATTTTGACCTGTAATTGACAAAACTGTAGCATAGCTATAGCAGTCTATGAAAAAGGATCATCGACAAACTGAGTACTCTTAATCCGTTGCTTAGTATTCACTTCAGATTTAGACATTAATGGACACAATTGTGACAAATTCAGAACTACTCTTGGTAAAAACAATGTATTCATACGACAGTGTTAAAATTATTTATTCAACACTTTTGTAACCCAAGCCCTACTTACCCCCAAATGTCTTGCTAACTCAGCTTGTGTCCAATTGTTTTTTTTAATAATTCAATATATCTTTTCTTTCTATCAGGTTTTGATTCTTTTGTATTTGATTTGGGAGGTTGCTTAGGCTCTTTACCTAAATAATATCGATAGCCTCTATTACTAGATCTCTCGATATAAAAGGTTTCTGAGAACACCAAAAAGTTCGAGTTTGGCATGCTGGAGGAGAGCAAGTTAGATCCTAAACTCGAACTCTGTAAACTTATAGCATTTTTTTATTCCTATTTTTTTTATAACAGCTAATTCCTTGGCAACCTATGTTTGGTATAACATATCGATCTTCAACGACGGCAAAATTATTATAATTTGTAAAATTCTATTAATACAGAAACTTAATCATTTGTTGGATAAAACTTTTTATTATATATCAAACATTGGTGCAGTTGGTCGAGCAGAAATGAATGAATATATCCAATTATTTATGTTGTAAAACTGTGAACTGACACTACAAATTTCATGCCCGTTATTGGTCATACAAAAGTAATGGTTGAAGGGTTGCTTGAGACTTACGATGAGTTGAAACCGCAATTTGAGAAAATAAAAATAAAGGGAGATTAAGATGCCTTTTTCACATGCATGGTTACCTTATATCTATTTATATGGAGTTGGCGGCTTATTGTTTGCAATTGGTTTGATAGTTACCATAAAAAGTGGGTCTTTAGATCTAAAAAGACAACATCACAAAAATTGGTTATTAATACTAATATTTGGTTTTATCTGGTTTATGGTAATGCATGCCTTATGGAATTTAGCGGCTTTAGAGATTCTTAGTTTGAAAACCAGTGTTCTAATATGGATTGTTTTTATGGTCGTCACTTTGGGGTTCGGTTATTATAAGTTAAATAAGAAAGCGAGGGTATAATGGAACATACCGGAGTACAAAATTTTCATAACATCGGTACTTCTACCGATTGGATAGTAATGATTGTTTATTTTGTTTTTGTTATGCTATTTGGAAGTTATTTTGGAAGATATACACGTTCAACCAATGATTTCTTTTTTGGGGGACGACGGTTTTCCTGGTGGCTGATAACGATGTCGATTGTAGCAACGGGGGTTGGCAGTCATAGTTTCGTGAAATATTCTGCCAAAGGTTTTGAGCACGGACTATCATCAACGATGACCTATATGAATGATTGGTTCTTCGTACCATTTTTCCTGTTTGGCTGGCTGCCAATTATTGTTTATTCCAAAGTTCGTTCAATCCCTGAATATTTCGAAAAACGATTCAGTCCTTCATCACGCTTTATTGCTACTATACTACTTTTAGTTTACATGATCGGATATATTGGCATTGGTTTTTTAACATTAGGGAAAGCTATGATTCCTCTGCTCCCTGAATCTTTTGCATTATTTGGAGCTAATCTACCTGTGACATTGATGGGCGTAATTACCGTTATTGCTATTATTACGGGTATATATATTACTTTTGGTGGACAGACCGCTGTTATTTTCACAGATCTTTTGCAAGGATTTATATTACTATTTGCTGGCTTGATGTTATTCGCTTTAGGTATTACTTACTTAGGAGGGTTCGAAACATTTTGGAATATATTGCCGGTATCATGGCGAATGCCTTTAGCGGACTTTAATCGTCCGCCAGATTTTAATTTTGCCGGAATATTTTGGCAAGACGGTATCGCCGGTTCAATTGGATTTTTATTTATGAACCAGGGACTAATAATGCGCTTTATGGCCTGTAAAAGCGTAGATGAAGGGCGCAAGGCTGCGGTAATAAACATCTTGTTCTTTTTGCCGATCTCAGCAATTGTTGTCGGCAACGCGGGTTGGATAGGTAAAGCAATCAGCATTGTAAGTCCTGATATAGTAAGTCCGGGTGTATCCCCGGATGAGATATTTGTCGTTGTGGCAAACATTGTTTCAAGACCAGGCGTGTTCGGGTTCGTGATGGCCGCTCTAACGGCAGCCCTGATGAGTACCGTTGATACCTTGGTCAACGCAACTTCGGCAGTTTTTGTCAATGATGTTTACCGCCCGATCAAAAGTTTCTTTAGTAAAATAGTTACTGATCAAAAGACAACCGACCGACGAGAACTCGGAATTGCGCGAATATCCTCAATTGTAGTAACAGCGCTTGGTGTGTTAGCTGTAATACCATTTGATAGTTTTCCAACTGTCTATGAAGCCCACGGCTATTTTCACTCTACACTAACGCCACCCTTGGTTGTAGCGATTTTCCTCGGCGTTTTTTGGAAACGCTTTACTCCGGCGGCGGTAATTACGACATTTTTAGGAGGTGTCGCACTGATGTTGCTGGGTGCTCAATACCCGGGAGTGTTAATAGCACCATTTGATCACGGGATAGAAATGAATCCCAGCCATCCTTATACCTATATTCGTGCCTTGTATAACTTAGTAGTATGTGCCGGTGTTGCAGTGTTTTCAGTTTGGACGGGCGGGCTACAACATAAGTTTGTAAAATGGATACGAAGATTACCAAATACTAATATGATAATGGCTAGTTTAACATCAATGTTATCCATCGTATATATAGTAGTAATTTTTTCGTTCTTCATTAATTTTGCTACAATGACTCCAATCTTGGTATTAATAATTATTTCAATATTACTACTGCCTCTCGTCGTGAATTATTATGTTGTAGGTTATGATCCCGAAACTCACACCAAAGGTCTTACAGCCTTTGGCATTCAAGATGCACGTAGATTCTTTAAAGGTAGCGAACCAAATGATGTCAAAGGTGAAAAAGTCCGGGTGTATTATAAACTTATCAAAAGCGACATAGATGAAATACGTTTCTCAAAAGATGATATGCAAGCCATGGCAGCAAATCCTGGTGATCTGGTATATCTGTGTGATAAGCGCAAATGGTTAGGCGGATTGAAATCAATTCATTCAGTTTTTGGTGAGCCGCATGATGAAAATGGTATCGCTTATATTAATGATGAACAATTAAAGAGTGGTATATTTGCTAAAGATAAGATTTTAATTGCAGAAAAGGAATTGTAAGCTTGACAGGAAATATATTGTGAATAAATTCTGCGCGTTTTTTGAACGAAAATAGAACAATTTCCGGTAGTCCCGATGGGTCGGGACGAGTGGCTGTTAACCACCAGGTCGGGGGTTCGAGTCCCTCCTCCGGAGC
>JAHJCW010000045.1 GCA_018812885.1 bacterium
AAAGAATAGAAAATCATTACAACGAACTCCTAAAAGAAACTAATACTGAGATAAAAAAAAATCAACTAAAAATTAAAGAATTAAATGAAAAAAAGCCAGAAGATTATTCCTCAAAAATACAAAGGTTAAATGGAATTATTTAAAATTGTTTTTAAGATTGTATGGTACTCTCAACAATTTTACAAAAATTTTCCAATATTTTATTCGATTGAATATTTTGTTCATTTACACCATTCAATATTGCTTTAATCACTTTATTATCACGTTCTGCTAATCGTTTGGCAACTGCAATATCAATTTCCGGGTGAGATTGAATCGAATAAATTGAACCAAATTGATAATATTGTATACATTTTTCATTATTAATTACTTGAATACTACCGGGTGGCGCTTTTATTACTGCATCGTTATGCGATTGATATACTTTTACAGGATTTGGTAATCCCGCAAACAACCTGATTGTATCTTCCCCCATTTTTGTTTGGACATCTTGAAATCCTTCTTCGCTTGCTAGATTTATTACCGTGGTACCACCAAAAATATGTGCTACTAATTGATGTCCAAAACAAACAGCCAAACAAGGAATATCTTGAGCATGAATATTTTTTATCAATTTTTGCAGCTCGATAATCCAATCATCCTTATCAAGATGACAAGAACGTGATCCACTAATAATGTAACCCTCGTATTGATTTAAATCATCAATCTCTTTACCGTGGCACAAATTTATAATCGTAGAATCTTTTATTTTATCGGCAAATAATTGTGCGCTTTGAGCATAAATCGGTTCATTCGCATAGCAGTTAATAATTGCAATTTTTAATGACATATTTTTTTCTTACAATTTCTATTATGAAATTAACATTAATTTTTTATATTAAAAATTTGCATGCTGTAATCGTACGTAATATTTTAATTACTTAAATTTTCTACCAATATGAAGGCAATAATCAAGAAATTTCAACTTTCAAAAGTAGAAAGCATTACATTCACGCTTAAATCGAATGCTTTAAATATTTTCTTTGAACCGAAAAATAATTTATGGATATTCGACCTTGAATGTAGGTTAGTTGGTATGTTTGTGAATGGAGAGAACTATCGTCGCACATTGAACAATAAATTTTACCATAAATCACGCTATACTGAAAATGGTGAAACTTTCCGTGAAATTCATGAAATACCTCGAGAGAAAGCTATCTCACTATTAAAATTATGCCAATTAATGATAGACAATGATTTTGATTTACCAAAATCATTTCAACATTTTATCTCTAAAATTAGTAAAATGGATTATTTAGCTCTTCAACAAAGTGCAATGGAGTTCGATAATATTTATCTGCCGATTTCTATTCTTCCTCCCGACCAATATATGTCTCTCGTAATTCAAATGACTGAAGGATGTAATTATAATCAATGTACTTTTTGTAATTTTTATCGTGACCGACCTTTTAAAATTAAATCTGCTGATGAATTAGAGATTCATCTTAATAAAATTAAAACATTTTTTGGAGAAGGAATTAATTTACGAAAATCGATTTTCCTGGCAGATGCTAATGCTCTAACGGTACCTCAAAATCGATTAGTAAAAAGTTTAGAATTAATTCATGAACAATTCCCACAATTTGAGAATTATTATTCTTTTATAGATGTATTCACTGGTTTAAAGAAATCTGTTAGTGATTTTAAACAATTAAATGAATTAGGAATTAAACGGGTTTATTTAGGGGTTGAATCAGGAAATAATGATTTAATGCTATTCTTGAATAAACAACAATTAAATAAAGATATTATTGAATTAACACACAATATTAAAGCAAGTGGAATTAATGTTGGTATAATATTATTGATAGGAGCCGGTGGAGAACACTTTGCAGAAAAACATTTAATCGATTCTATTAGATTACTTAAACAGCTACCCTTATCAAAAGGTGATATTATTTATTTATCTGAGTTATACGAAACAAATTCTAATTATGAAAAATCAATGGCCGAACAAGATATAACTTTGCCAACAAGACAAGAAATTCGTCAATGGTCAAACGAATTTAAGTCCGAATTAAAAAAACGATATTTCAATGAAGTACAATTATCAGTTTATGATATAAATCAATTCTTCTATTAATTATAAGTAAACGCTAATTAACAAATTGGCCATTTTTCATGACCTTGACAATTGGAACATCTGTCACATTATATGGGATTTCAATTATTTTTTCTAAATCCCAAATTATTAAATCGGCCTTTTTACCAACTTCTATTGAACCAACTTCTTTTTCAAGTTGTAGTGTTTTTGCTGAATTATATGTAGCAGCCAATAAGGCTTCTTCCACAGACATTCCCAAGTAAATGCACGCTAAGGATATAATAAATGGCATAGATTGTATGTGGCAGCCTCCAGGATTATAATCAGTAGCTAAAGCAATTACAACTCCCGCATCGATTAACTTCTTCACAGGAGCATAATTTGTTGAGCCAAGGAAAAATGTTGTACCGGGAAGCAAAGTTGCAGTTATATTCGCTTCGACCATTTTTGCTATGCCTTCATCACTAACAGCCATTAAATGATCAGCAGAAACTGCTCCTAAAGCTGCAGCTAATTCTGCCGCACCTGAATCTTCAAATTCGTCTGCATGCAGCCTTGGAATTAATCCAAAAGATTTAGCAGTTTTTAATATTTTCCTCGATTGTTCTATATTGAAATATCCATTTTCACAAAATACATCGCAATATTTGGCGATACCTTGTTCAGCGACAGCAGGAATCATTTCGTTACATATTAAATTAACATATCCAACATGATCATCTGCAAATTTAGGTGGAAAAGTATGCGCACCCAAAAAGGTTGGAATTATATCAATCGTATGATTTTTATTAACAATGTCTAGTACTTCTAATGATTTCAATTCAGATTCCACATCTAACCCATAACCGCTTTTTGCTTCGATTGTTGTGGTACCCAATTTAAGAAAACGATCCATTCGTTTTGTAACTGCATCAACCAATTCTTCAACTGTAGCATTCCTAACTCCCTGAATGCTACTATTTATTCCGCCACCCTTTTCAGCTATTTCTTGATATGTTGCCCCTTGTAAACGTAATCCAAATTCCTCTTCCCTTCCATTTAAGAATACAGGATGAGTATGAGGATCAACAAAACCTGGTGTTATTAATCTGTTTTGACAATCGAATATTTCACAATCGTCATTAATATTTTTCTCGATTTTCTTTATTAAACCATCGATAATTAATATATATTTATCTCTAATATAATCAACATTTTTTGTACGACTATTATAAGTTACAATTTCACCAATATTAGTTAATTTAATTTTAGACATATTAATATTATTTCAACAGAGGAATATTTATTTTCCATTCTTTGGCATTATTGATTGCTTTTTCATATCCAGCATCTGCATGACGTAAAATTCCGGTTCCCGGATCGTTAGTAAGGACAGTTATTAATCTGGTTTCCATTTCAGGAGTTCCATCTGCCACAATTACTTGCCCGGCATGTATTGCGAGTCCCATACCAACACCTCCGCCTTGATGAATTGATACCCAGCTCGCCCCACTTGCCACATTTACCATAGCATTAAGTAATGGCCAATCAGCTACTGCATCGGAGCCGTCTTTCATCGCTTCCGTTTCACGATATGGCGAAGCCACAGATCCACAATCCAGGTGATCCCTACCTATAACGATTGGCGCACTTAATTCACCTGAGGCAACCATTTGATTCAAGGCAACTCCAAATTTTGCACGTTGCGTATAGCCAAGCCAACAAATCCTGGATGGCAATCCCTGAAATTGTACTTTCTTTTTTGCTAAATCAATCCACCTTAACAGAGATTTATCATCAGGAAATAATTCTTTTACCTTTTCATCAGTTTTATAAATATCATCTGGATCACCAGACAGTGCCACCCATCGGAAGGGTCCCTTACCTTCACAAAATAATGGACGTATGTAGGCAGGCACAAATCCCGGATAATCGAAAGCATTCTGGACACCTGCTTTTTTGGCCTGACCGCGTAAATTATTGCCGTAATCAAAACAAATTGATCCCATGTCTTTTAATTTAAGAATTCCATTCACGTGTTCTGCCATAGAACGAAAACTTTCTTTAATATATTTTTCAGGATTTGATTTACGCAAAGTTAGCGCTTCATGATATGTCATATTATTTGGCACATAGCCATCTAATTCATCATGGGCTGAAGTTTGATCAGTCACTATGTCTGGTATTATGCCCATTTTGGCGACTCGTGGAACAATATCTGCGGCATTACCTAATAAACCAATTGATAATCCTTTTTTCTTTATCATCGCATCACGTGCGATTGCGAATGCTTCTTCTAAAGATTCTGTTGCAATATCTAGATATTTTGTCTCTAAACGGCGTTGTATCCTTGAAGGATCAACGTCAATATTAATAGATACACCGTTATTCATTGTTACCGACAATGGTTGGGCACCACCCATTCCTCCTAAACCGGCTGTAAGTACTAATTTACCGGATAAATCACTATTAAAATGCGATCTTGCTGCTTCGGCGAATGTTTCATACGTTCCCTGTAAGATACCCTGGGTTCCGATATATATCCAACTGCCTGCCGTCATTTGACCGTACATCATTAATCCAAGCTTATCTAATTCATTGAAATGTTCCCAATTTGCCCAATTCGGCACCAAATTTGAATTAGCGATTAGAACTCTTGGTGATGCTTTGTGGGTCTTAAGTACGCCCACCGGTTTACCGGATTGAATCAGTAATGTTTCATCATCTTCAAGATTTTTAAGTGAAGATAGTATCGCATCAAAGCTCTCCCAATTTCTAGCTGCTTTTCCCTTACCTCCATATACTATTAATTCTTGTGGATTTTCTGCAACATCAGGATCTAAATTATTTTGAATCATTCTGAAAGCAGCTTCTTGCTGCCAACCTTTACAAGACAATTTATTTCCTCGCGGAGAACGGATTTCAGATTTTCTCATTTATGTCCTTAAACCAAATAATTTATTGAGTAAAATAGTTAAAATTGAAACCTTTTTGAAGAAGGAGTGTTTCGTTTTCCTTTAGAAATTTTATTATCTCATCCGTAGAAATTGTATAAGTTATTCCATAATTAATACTGTCATATTTTTTAACATAAACATCGCCATCATAGGGAAATATTGGATCATAGTCTTGCTTGTTATTCAAAGGAGCAGGAGCCAAATAATACTCGTTCTTAGCCGATACGGATTTAGCAATTCCTACTAGTTCAAAATTTGGCACTCCATCTCGAATTGCCAATATTATTCCCCCGCTAAAACCACGATTAAATAAAGCATCTATTAAAAATGAATCACTATTATTGTCACGAGTATTGCTCACGATTCCTTTTGTAATCATTTTATGACCCATCGGATATCCTATAATATAAACAAAACTTCCAAGCTCTAAATTACTAGACTCACCGAGTGGATATTTAAACGGTTTGATCCTTTGAAATGGATCATTAAGGGTCTTTTTAGTCAGAAAGGCCAAATCACGTTGTTTATCCCTAGCCACAACTTCAAAATCTCCTTCTCCTGGAATTTCGTTAATAAAATAATGCTCTCTTATCTTTATGGACATATGTTTAATAATTTGTTTTTTTTGTCCTGTTGGAGGTTCATAATAAGTTAAGACTGTATCAGGATAATCTCCGATATGAGCACAAGTCAACAATCCAACTTTTAAGTCATCATAAAAAATAATAGTTGCAGTTCCCGAGACAGTCTCATTGAAATAAACTTCATCTATAGACTTATCTTTAATTTCCTTATTATTTAAATCGGATTGTAATACGTTTTTATTTTCGCTAAAAAGATATGCTTTATAGTAAGCAATATAATTTAACATTTTAACGGATTTTGATATTTCTTCTAATTGCTCTGAGGCATTCCTATATGGAAATTCAGAATCATATCGTCCATCATTTAGGGTTGGGTATACAACATCATATATCTTCTTTGTGCAACCGTTTTGAGTTATAATTTGCACACTGAGCAAGAT
>JAHJCW010000046.1 GCA_018812885.1 bacterium
GCCATCGGCTTTGTCAATGAGATGGACAAATTCATGGATGGCGGTATTTTCCTTATCAGATTCGTGAGAAAATCCATGATGCAGCGCAGGTTTGGATAATATCATTTTTCCATTCATATAACTGGTGCCGACCATTCCAAGAATGCGTCTTTCACCGCCTTCCGTTTGAAAATCTTGGTCAAATTGATTGGGATAAAGCAGAACTTCACTCAGATTTACGTATTGCCAATCAGTAAAAGCAAATATTGGGATTATTGCACTTGCGGCAACAAGCAGTCTATCGGTATCGTCAACGTCAGTACTAATCCCTGTAATGCGAACATTTTGTAAAAACTCCTGAATTTTATATTCAAAACGCGTTTTTTCTTCCGTGTTAAGATTATTGTAGTAGGAAACTTTGGTAATTAAAATCTTACGCCAATCGGTTAGAAATTTCTCATTTGGTTTTTTCCAACTGCGCCATTTTGTGCGGTTTTCATTGAACCAGATAAATCCGGATAGGAAAAATATAAAAATGATTAATATGGTAATATTACTCATAAAATATGAGTTTAAATTAAAAGACTTGGGCAATTCAATACCACCCTATAATCCCCTCCTAAATTAGGAGGGGAAACAGGGAAGGTAAAATTAAGTTTTCTTCTTAATCAAAACAGGTAGAATACCCGTCCAAATTCCAATTAGTGAATAGCGTAAAAAGCGTGTTAATTCGTTTGCAGGCAGGATTACTTTAAGTCCCTTCCAAATTAGTAGGACTCCAATTACTCCGACTATCAGCATCAATATTTTACGTAGAATGCCCTTTGGCAATGTGATATTCAATACATCAGAATATATCAACACCATTCCAAAACCCCATAAGACAGCGAGTAGTGTTATCGCCTCATCGGCGGGATATAATATCGTAAAGAATAAAATTACTATCGTTAGCAGAGCCGCCTTACCCATCGCAGTTTTTGCGGAAAGATATTTTCTATAGTTATCGAAAATGTATTTATCGTAAACGAGTATTAATACTAAGGCAATCAGTATTCCGCCGAGTATATCAACAGGCCAATGCACGCCGAGGTATAATCGGGATAGCGAGACTAAAATTATCATGATTACGGCAAGGATGTTAATCCATTTTTGGCGTATGAGCAGTGCCAGCATCAACCATAAGGTTGTGGAGCCCTGCGCATGACCGCTTGGAAAAGCAAACCCGCCCTGCTCAATTAACGCAACGCCTACGGGTCTTGCGGTTTGGAATATCTCCTTTAGCCAAAAATTTAATAACAAGGAAGGCAGTAAAATAAACAACAGTTTTACCGCTTTGTCTTTATCCCACAGCCAAAAGAACAGCGGTAAGACCATTATGTAAAATTCTTGTTCTCCAAAAAAAGTTAATAACTTAAAAAAGCTTGTGAGCCAAGCGGTTTGGAATGTTTGTAAAAATTGGATTATGTTCATATTAAATCCTTAAATTTTTAGAATAAGTTTTGAAAGTTACGATTATTTCTTCTCATTCTAAGGAATGAATTGACGAATAATCCATTATTATAATTTTTAAAGGATTTTGATCCTTCTGTTGTTACGCTCCCTCGAAGATGACAATTGCTTACTCAAAACCTCACTCAATTGCATAGATAGTACCTTTTCCATATTTATCAACTCACCCCTAACCCCTCTCTATTAAAAAGAGGGGAACTCCTCTTCTCTTTTGAGAGAAGAGGTTGGGTGATGAGTCTTCGCCCTCCAATCGGTTTGGAATGATTGTAGAAAGTGGATAATGCTCATGGTATCTCCTCTATTTTACGGGAATCGTTTTAGGAAGTTACGATAATTTCATTTCACGAAAATATATTAAAACAATCAACACTGTCACTCTGATGAGCGTAGTGAAGAAGAATCTATTCTTTTATATCATCTTATATAGTTGGAGGTTATTTTATTTTTACTTCTTTTTGTTTATTCGTCATCTTCCGTTCCTAAAATGAACCATCTTCTTGCACCAATAATAAAAATACAAACAAATTGAAATACTAAAATATTATAAATTATTTTTGCTCTTATCACAGGCATTGTAAAATCAGTCTCGGAGTACCAATTAACAAATATAAAATATGAACCAATTAATACGGGAATAATTATTGTAAGTATATTGCCAAGTTTTTTATCATTTATATATTTTTTAGATAATCCGACTATCAGTCCATCAACAATAGGTTTTATCACAAATTGTTGAAAGAATAATACAATTAGAGCAACCCAAATTATATTCCAAGTGTAATGCCATTGCATATTCTTAAGTAAATGATGCCAAAACACAAATAAAAACCAAAATATTCCCGAATAAATTGTTAGAGAAATGATGTTTTTAATAGTTGACAATTAATACTCCTTAGTCCCTACCACTCTGTTTAAACAACAATCATCCTTTTTATTAAAGAATAATCAAATTATTTGGTTATAAAGTTAATTTCTTAAAATCAATTAATGGTAACAAAAAGTCAATTTCATTAGTATCATTTTCTTATTTAACTCACCCTAAGTCCCTCTCTTAGCAAGAGAGGGACTGCTCCTCTTCTCTGGTGAGAGAAGAGGTTGGGTGATGAGTCGTCACCTACCATCGGTTTGTAACGTTTGTAGAAAGTTAATTGTGTTCA